>JACMKJ010000435.1 GCA_014380155.1 Rhizobacter sp.
CGCCAAGCGCATCCAGGTGCGCCGCAGCGGCGTGCATGGCAAGGGGGTGTTTGCCGTGGCGCCCATCGCCCGGGGCGAGGTCATCATCGAATACAAAGGCGAGGTCATCTCCTGGCCTGAAGCCCTGCGCCGCCACCCGCACGACCCTAAAGACCCGAACCATACCTTCTACTTCGAGCTTGAAACCGGCGATGCCATCGACGCCAAGCACGGCGGCAACGCGGCGCGCTGGATCAACCACGCCTGCAAGCCCAATTGCGAGGCCGACGAGATCAATGGCCGTGTTTTCATCAAGGCTTTGCGTGCCCTGAAAGTCGGCGAGGAGCTGTTTTACGACTATGGCCTCTCGATTGACGCCCCCTACACCGCGAAGTTGAAGAAAGAATACGAATGCCGCTGTGGCGCCAAGAGCTGCCGCGGCACCATGTTGTCCCCGAAGAGATAAAAAGCCACGCCGATGAACGAACCGCTGCAATGGGGCGCCGAGTCGCTGTGGCAACAGCTGGAGCCGCTGTTGCCTGGCCTGAGCGTCGAGGTGGTCGCGCGCAGCGCCTCCACCAACACCGCCCTGCTCGAGCGCGCCCGCGTGCGCGTGGAGCCCGCCACCGACGAGCTGGTGCAGGTGCGCAAGAGCGTCGAGAGCGCTGCCTTCGGCCGCCGCGCCGCCGACGTGCAGCCCTGCCTGCTGGTGGCCGAGCACCAGACCGGCGGGCGTGGCCGCATGGGCCGGGTGTGGCAGGCGGCTGCAGGGGCGTCACTCACCTTTTCGCTCTCGTTGCCGATGAACCCCAGCGACTGGTCGGGCCTGTCGCTCGCAGTCGGTGTGGCCCTGGCTGACGCCCTGGAGTCACCCGGTGCCACCGGCCCGGTGCGCATCGGGCTGAAGTGGCCCAACGACCTGTGGCTGATGGACGGTGCCGATGGCGCCACGCCGGGTCGCAAGCTCGGCGGCATCTTGATCGAAACCGTGATGGCAGGCTCGACACGCCTGGCGGTGGTGGGCATCGGCCTGAACGTGTTGCCCCAGCCGCTTGAAGAGCTGAGCAGCGGTTATGCCTGTCTGCAGGAGCTCAACACCGCGGCCTCGGCCCCATGGGCGCTGGTGCAAGTGTCCGCGCCGCTGGTGCGGGCGCTGCGTGATTTCGAACGCCATGGCTTTGCCCCCTTCGCCGAACAGTTTGCTGCCCGCGACCTGCTGCGAGGCCGGGCCATCACCACCAGCCAGGCCAACCTGCGCGAGGGTGTGGCACAGGGCGTTTCCGCCGCGGGCGCACTGCGGGTACAGACCGACAGCGGGCTGCACGAGGTGAGCAGCGGCGAGGTGAGCGTGCGGCTCGACCGCGGCCCCGACGCACCCGATACCGAAAGCCCCGCTTCATGCTGAGGCTGCTGGTGGTGGTGCTGGTGCTGGCCAACCTGGTTTTCTACGCCTGGACGCAGGGCCTGCTCGACAACGTGGTCGGAGTGCGCTCGCACGGCGACCGCGAGCCCGACCGCCTGGCGCGCCAGGTGCGCCCCGAAGTCATTCGCGTGCTGTCGCCGGCCAGTGCCGTGGCGGCCAGCGAAGCGCCCTCCGCCTGCCTGGAAGCCGGGCCCTACACGCCGGCGCAGATCGCGGCGGCCGAGGGTGTGCTGCAAACCGTGCTGCCGTCTGGCAGCTGGGTCGCCACCAAGACCGAAACCCCGGCGGTCTGGGTCGTCTACATGGGCAAGTACCCGAACCGCGAAGCCCTGCAGAAAAAGACCGACGAATTGAAGCGGCTGAAGATCAGCTACGAGGAAGTGCGCAACAACCCCGAGCTGGAAGACGGCCTCGCCCTCGGCCGCTACGACAACCGCGCCGCTGCCGACAAAGCGCTGGCCGAGGTGGCCCAGAAGGGCGTGCGCACCGCGCGGGTGGCGGCGCTTGCACAGCCCACGGTCACGCACAGCCTGCGCGTGGAACGCGCTGACACCACCTTGCAGAGCCGCTTGTCCGGCCTGCGCGCCGAGGCGCTACTCGGCAAGGCGTTTGGGCCGTGCGCGGCGCGGCCCTGAGGCGCGGGCCAACACCACCACGGCCAGC
>JACMKJ010000436.1 GCA_014380155.1 Rhizobacter sp.
GGCGCACGCGCCGCCGGCTTGCCCACGTCGACCACCCGCACGGGCAGCGACTCACCGCGCAGCAGGCGGGTCTGCCCCGCCGTCACCACCATGTCGCCGGCGGTCAGTCCTTCGAGAATCTCGACCTTGCCCGGCAAGCGCATGCCGATGCGCGCTTCCAGCCGTTGCGACACCTTGCCCTTAGGGCCATCGACCACCTTCACCAGATACTGCTTGCCGGCCAGCGGCACCAGGGCTTCTTCAGGCACCACCAGCGCATTGGCGCGCGTGGCAAACACCACTCGCGTGCGCGCAAACATGCCCGAGCGCAGCTCGCCGCTGCTGTTGGGCAGACGTGCGCGAACGAGCAGGGAGCGGCCGTTGGCGTCGAGCAGCGAATCCACCGCATCGACCTTGCCCTTGAACGACTTGCCCGGCATCGCATCGAGCTGCGCTTCGACCGGCTGGCCCGTCTTGATGCGCGCCACGTAGCGCTCCGCCAGGCGGAAGTCGAGCACGACCGAAGACAGGTCTTCCACATTCACCAGGTCGGCGCCGTCTTTCACGTAGTCGCCCACATTCACGCTGCGGATGCCGGCAACGCCATCAAACGGTGCTTCGATGCGCATGCGGGCCAGCTGCGCCCGCGCCAGCGACACCTGGGCGTCGGCGACCTGCATTGCTGCGGCGCTCTGGTCGACCACGCTTTGGCTCACGAAGTTGGCCGCCACCAGCTCGCGGTTGCGCTGCAGGTTGGTGCGCGCAATGCTGGCTTGCGCCTCGGCCTGCTGCAGCTGGGCGGCTTGCAAGGTGTTGTCGAGCTGCACCAGCAACTGCCCGCGCTTCACACGCTGGCCGTCGTTGAAACCCAAGCGCGAGATGCGCCCGCTGACCTCGGGGCGAAGCACCACACCCTGGTGAGAGCGCAACGAGCCCACACCCTGGGCGTCGTCGTCGATGGTCATGGCCTCGACCTTGCCCACCTCGATCGCCACCGGGCCGCCGGCCCCTGCAGCAGCAGTTGCGGGCGCAGGGCCCGATGCGCTGTTCGCAGCACCGGCAACGCCACCCGCCCCAGACCCTTTGTGCTGGTACCACCACGCAGCGGCACCTGCCACCGAGATGCCCACCACTGCGACGACCGTATGCAAAATCTTCACGCTCAGCCCTGGTTGCTTGTCAAACGAATGTAGCCCGCACCCGCCCCGAGCGGGAAGCTGGAAATCACGTAGCCACCGATTCCGCTCCGCGGTTTGCCAGGGCATCGGCCCGCTCGTTGCCGGGGTCTCCGGCATGGCCCTTGACCCAGCGCCAGTCGACCTGATGCAGGTTGCGGAGCGCGTCGAGCCGCTGCCACAAGTCGGCGTTTTTCACCGGCTTCTTGTCGGCTGTTTTCCAGCCGCGGGTCTTCCAGCCATGAATCCACTCGGTGATGCCTTTGCGCACGTATTCGCTGTCGGTGTAGATCGTGATGTCGCAGCTGCGCTTGAGCGAGGTCAGAGCTTCGATCACGGCGGTGAGTTCCATGCGGTTGTTCGTGGTCTGGCGTTCGCCGCCGAAGAGCTCTTTTTCATGCTCACCGGTGCTCAGCCAAGCGCCCCAACCGCCAGGGCCGGGGTTGCCCTTGCACGCTCCATCGGTATAGATGGTCACGGCTGGGCGTTTGATTTTGGGGGCGTCTTGATGTTCAGTCGATGTCATGGGTTTGCAAAGTTTTATTGCTGCTGCGGCTGGCCACGGCCGGTGCGGCTTTCGCAGTCAAGCGTTGGCGGCGCACGAGGCCGACGAGGCGCATGCCGCGCACGCGCTTGACGGCCACCAGCATGTAGACCGCGCCGAGCACCGGCCACCAGCGGTCGCCAGTGCGTTCCATCCAGCCAAAACGTTCGAGCCAGGGCTGCGAGCTGAGCGGCGGTCGATAACAACCGAAGCGCCCTTCTTCCACCTCGAGGCTGAGCAGGCGCAGCCAGTCGCGCAGGCGCCAGTAGCCGATGAACTCACCTTCGCTCGGCATGAACAGTGGCTGCCCCGCACGCAGCCCCATGCCGCGCACCATGCGGCCCAGCCGCTGGCGCAGCGCCCACAGGCTGCCTGGGTTGAAGCCGATGATCACCACACGGCCTTCAGGCATCAGTACCCGCTCGACCTCGCGCAAGGCCTGGTGCGGGTCGCGCGCCAACTCCAGCGAGTGAGGCAGCACCACCAGATCGAGGCTGTTACTGTCGAACGGCAGTGCGTCAAAATCGCACTGCAGCACGATGGCACGCGGCGCCGCTGGTTCGGTGGCAGGGGGAACTTCGAGCGCCGTGCCAGACTCCACTCTCCGCGCAGGTTGATGGTCCACCGCCAACCATCGATGTGGCATGCGGTTGGCGCGCAGTGCGTCGAGCTCGGGCAGGCCCAGTTGCAACGCGTGGAAGCCGAACACATCGACCACACAACGATCCAACTGCGCTTGTTCCCAAGCGAGCAAATAGCGGCCCGGTGGCGTCTTCAGCCAGGGGGCCAAACCTATAATCCCGCCTAGTTGCGCCATGAACCTGCTTGCACTGCCTGCCTTCTCTGACAACTACATCTGGATGCTTCACGATGGCCGGCATGCGCTCGTCGTCGATCCAGGGGAGCCGGCACCGGTAGAGCGTGCGCTCGATGCGCACGGCCTGGCACTCGCCGGGATTCTAGTGACTCACCACCACGCCGATCATGTCGGCGGCCTTGCTGCGCTGCGCTCACGTCTGCAAGGGCCGGTCTACGGGCCGGCGCGCGAAGACATCCCGCAGCCCTGCATACCTTTGAATGGTGTCGATCACGTCGAGCTGATGGGTTGCCGCTTCGAGGTGATCGACGTGCCCGGCCACACCGCAGGCCACATCGCCTACTTTCACACGCCGACCAACGGCGATGCACCCATCCTCTTCTGCGGCGACACGCTCTTCTCCGGGGGCTGCGGCCGCCTCTTCGAAGGCACACCCGCGCAGATGCACGCATCGCTGTCGGCCCTGGCCGCGCTGCCCGGCAACACACGGGTGTGTTGTGCGCATGAATACACCTTGTCCAACCTGAAGTTCGCCAACACAGTCGAGCCGCTCAACAACGACCTGCAGGCCTACACCTCCACATGCCAGGCCTTGCGCGCGCAAGGCCTCTACACCCTGCCCAGCTCCATCGACGTGGAGCGACGCATCAACCCCTTCATGCGCTGCGCGCAACCCGATGTGGTGAAGGCCGCCCTGGCGCACGGCGCTGCAAGCAGCAGCGAGGTCGAGGTCTTGGCCACGCTGCGCGAATGGAAAAACAACTTCCGATGACTCTGTTCCCAAACGGGCGGCTGCTGGCCGCCGCGGTGCTTTGCCTGTTGTCGAGCGCCTGCGCCACGCTCGTCGAGCCGCCAGATCAAGGGGCCGATCTGCCGGCGGTGATCGACGCGGTCAAGCTGCCCTTGCCGTCTGCTGCGTCGTCGCCCATGGCCGCGGCTTCATCACCCTCTGGTGCAGCCTCGTCGCCCGATGGCGAAGGCCCGGTCGCCTCGGCCCCGGTCGACCCTTTGCGGCCCGAAGAGCCGGTCGACCTGGAATCCAAGGTCGCCCAGGTCGACCTGTGGGAGCGCCTGCGCCGTGGCTTTGCCATGCCCGACCTCGACACCCAACTCGTGCGCAGCGGCGAGCAGTGGTATTCGACCCGCCCCGACTACGTGCAGCGCATGACGGAGCGTGGCAGCCGCTACCTCTTCCACATCGTCGAAGAGGTGCAGCGACGTGGCATGCCGACCGAGCTGGCCTTGTTGCCCTTCATCGAGAGCGCGTTCAACCCGCAAGCCATCTCATCGGCCAAGGCATCGGGCATGTGGCAGTTCATGCCCGCCACCGGCAAACATTTCGATCTGCGGCAAAACGTGTTCCGCGACGACCGCCGCGACGTGCTCGCCTCCACCCGCGCCGCACTCGACTACCTCAGCAAACTGCACGGCATGTTTGGTGACTGGCATCTCGCGCTGGCCGCCTACAACTGGGGCGAAGGCAATGTGCAGCGCGCCATCGCACGCAACAAACGCGCCGGCAAACCCACCGACTACCTCAGCCTGCGCATGCCGAACGAGACGGCCTACTACGTGCCCAAACTGCAAGCGGTGAAAAACCTTGTGGCGCGGCCGGGTGCGTACTCGATCACGCTGCCGACACTGGCCAACCACCCGTACTTCTTGAGTGTGCCGATCGAACGCGACATCGACGTCGCCGTGGCCATCAAGCTCGCGGGCATCTCGCGCGATGAGTTCAACACCCTCAACCCGCAGATGAACAAGCCGGTGATCCTGGCTGCCGGCACACCGCAAATCCTGCTGCCGTATGACAACGCCAGCCTCTTCGTGCGCAACGTCGCGGCGCACCGCGGCCCCTTCGCCACCTGGACGGCCTGGGTCGCCCCGCGCACCCTGAAGCCCAGCGAGGCCGCTCAACAAGTCGGCATGAGCGAAGAAGAGCTGCGCGAAGTCAACAAGATCCCGCCGCGCATGCTGGTCAAGGCCGGCTCCACGCTGCTGGTGCCGCGTGCGCAGCATCTGCTGAAAGACGTCTCGCTGCATGTGGCCGACAACGCCACCATGGCGCTCGCCCCCGAGGCGCTGCCGCCCAGGCGCGTGACCCACCGCGCCGTCAAGGGCGACACGGTGGCAAGCATCGCCAAGCGTTACCGCGTGAGCAGCTCGCAGGTGGCGCTGTGGAACAAGGTCACCACGAGTGCCAGTTTTTCAACCGGCCAAAGCGTGGTGGTGTTCGTGCCGCAAAAGCAGCCCACGGTGCGCAGCAAGGGCAAGGCCCGCAAGCCTGTGAAGCGCAGGACCCAGTCGCGCTGAGCGCGGCACCGGATGTTGCGTGAGCTTCACCGCTCTCTCATGCTCTCGCCCACCGCGGTCTGCACCGGGCTGAGCAGGTAATCGATCACACGCCGCTTGCCGGTCTTGATCTCGGCGGTGACGTTCATGCCCGGGCTCAGGTGGATGCGCTTGCCGTCGACCACGATGCTGTTCTGGCTGAGGGCCAGCGTGGCGGGGAAGATGGCACCGCGCTTTTCATCGTTCACCGCATCGGCGGTCACGCTGCTCACCTTGGCCTTGACCGTGCCATAGCGGGTGAAAGGGAAAGTCTCCAGCTTGATGGCGGCCACCTGCCCCGCGTTGACGAAGCCGATGTCCTTGTTGTCGATCACCACCTCGGCGGTGACCTGCGCATCCTTGGGGACGATGATCATCAGCACCTGAGCCTCGGTGACCACACCGCCCTCGGTGTGCACCGCCACCTGCTGCACCGTGCCGGCCACGGGCGCCGTCATCTGGGTCAGGCGGGTGCGTTGCTCGGTCTTGCTCAGCTCTTGCGTGAGCTGCGTGCGTTTGGAGCTGGCCTGCGCTTGGCGGTCGCTCAGCGCACGCTGGGTTTCGGCGAGGTAGGCGCTGCGGGTGTTGGCGCTCTCGGCGAGCGTGGCCTGGGCTTCGGCGAGCCTCGCGCGCTGGGTGGCGAGGTCACGCTCTTGTTCGATGCGTTCGCGTGTGCGGTCTTGGCCCGCATGGCCAGCGATGAAACCTTCGTCGCTCAGGCGTTTGAAATCGGCTTCGCGCTGCTGGGCGATGGGCAAGGTGGCTTCGAGCTTGGCGATGGTCTGGCGCACGGTGGCGATCTCCGCTTCACGCCGCGCTTGCTCGGCACTCAGCTTGGCGAGCTTGGCGGTGATGTCTTGCCACTCGGCCTGGAGCTGGTCGCTGTCTCTGGCACTGCTGTCCTTGGGCAATGCAGGTGCTCGATTGGACTTGAGGGCTGCCATCAGCGCCGTGGTCCTGCGCTCCTCAGACACCATCGCACTCAGCTGCTCTTGCACGCTGGCGCCGTCGGCGCTTGCGTTGGTGGCGTCGAGTTCCACCAGCACTTGGCCGGCTTGCACGGCATCACCGTCTTTGACCAGCACACGCTTGACGACGCTGGTTTCCAGTGGCTGCAAGGTCTTGGTGCGCTCGCTCACGACGATGCGGCCCTGTGCCACCGCCACGATGTCGATCTGGCCGAAGATGGCCCAGGCCAGCGCGATAACGAAGAGCACGCAGATCACCCAGGCCACGCGCCGTGGTGCAGGGTGCGCGGGGGTTTCTTGCAGGCTGAGGGCGGCGGGCAGGAAGGCCGTTTCGTCGGCCAGGCGCTTGGGGCCGGCCAGTTCGTGGCGTACCGCCCAGGCGGCCTGGAAGATGGCTTTGTAGCGCGCCAGCAGCTCGATCGCCGGGTGACGCGGTGTCGCGGCGTTGTTCATGCCGGGCCTCCCGCCTGCATGGCCCACA
>JACMKJ010000437.1 GCA_014380155.1 Rhizobacter sp.
CAGGTCGAGCTGCTGCGTGCCCCACACCGCGGTGGCGCCCAGCTCTTCGTTCACGCCAGGCTGGAAGACGATGTTCTGCGCCGAGAGGTGTTTCTTGGCCGCCCACAGCGCCTGGTCGTAGCCGCCGAGCGGTGAGCCGCGGTAGCCGCTGATGAACCCGGCGGTGTTCAGCCCCGCCAGCGCATCGCGTGTGCGCTGCAACATGGGCAGGCGCACGAGAGCCTGGACCCCGCTCATGAAAGCCTGCCCGGTGGGCAGCGAATACTTGTCGTCGAGCGTCACGCTCTCCAGGGCTTTGCGGATGGCTTCCGGCAGCGGTGCGTTCATGTTTTCTGAAACTCCTGGTGAAGTGCGTTGCAGCAGCTCGTGACCGCTTGGCGCTAGAGAAATGTGATGGGCCAGTGTAGAGATTCGGGCTCTGCATGTCCTTTCTTTGTTTGCCGCTGAAAGGGGGCTTGCGGCAATAATCTTGCGCTGCAAAGCCTCCTGGAGATGAGATGACGCTCAAAAAGACGCTCCCAGGGAAAACCAGCAAGGCCAACGACGAGGCCGAGCCACCCCACGGCGATGACCTCGACCGCTACGACGTGCTCATCCTCGGCGAGCTGCAGCAAGACGCACGCCTGTCGAACTCTGAGCTGGCGGCGCGCATCGGGCTGTCGGCCGCACCCACTTGGCGGCGTGTGAAGTGGCTCGAAGAGCAGGGCTTCATCACCGGCTACCGCGCCGAGCTTGATCGCCGCAAGATCGGCCTGGGCGTGCTGGCCTTCGTGCGAGTCGACGCCGAGCGCAATACCGGAATCGCCACACGTGCGCTCGAAGACGCCATCCGCAAATTGCCCGAAGTCATTGCCTGCCACTACATTTCAGGCACCGGCACTTTCGAGCTGCAAGTCATGGCCACCGACCTGGATGCGTTCTCTCGTTTTTCGATCGAGACCTTGCTCAACCTGCCGAACGTGAAAGACATCCACACCAGCTTCTCGCTGGGTGAAGTGAAAGCCGTCGCTGCCTTGCCGCTTGGGCACCTGCAGGCCGCCAGATCGCGCTCGCGCTGAGACCCGCTCTTTCTTGACACTCATGACCCGCCTGGCCGACCGACTGCTCGGTACCGAGCCCAAACAGCGGCTGCGCCTGGTGCAGTGCGGCACCGCCATGCTGCTGGTGCTGGGCAGCGTGGTCAACATGCAGTACCTGGTGTGGGCCGGGCTTGCACCGGCCGTGCCCACGGCGTGGTGGACGGCGGTGCTGATGGGTGGCTTCGCGGTCTTCTTCATCACCATCCGCAGCGGGCGCAACCTGCGTTACGCCGAGCCCTCGCTCACGGTGCCGCAGATGGTGTTTGCCATTCTGTGCGGCGCCGTCGGCTATGCCATTGCGGGGCGCGGGCGGGGCGGGGCCTTCCCGATCCTGATGGTGATCTTCATGTTCAGCATGTACTCGCTGCCGCCGGCCACGGTGTTGCGCACGAGTTTTTTTGCGGTGGCGGTGTTCGGCATCACCATGCTGGTGATGGCCCATCGCAACCCGGCGGTCTATGAGCCGGCCGTGGAGTGGGGCCACTTCATCATGATCGCCATCATGGTGCCGGCCATCGCGGTGCTGGCCGGGCAACTGAGCCGCTTGCGCGACCGCCTGCGCCGGCAGAAAAAAGACATTGCATTGGCGCTCGCGCGCATCCAGGAGCTGGCCACGCGCGACGAGCTCACCGGCCTCATCAACCGCCGCCACATGCTCGAGCTGATGGAGCAGGAGCGCCAGCGCGGCGTGCGCTCGGGCCAGTCGTTCTGCATCGCGGTGATCGACATCGACGACTTCCGCCACATCAACGACAAACACGGCCACGCGTTCGCCGACCAGCTGCTGCGCCGTTTTGCCAACGAGGCGCTGAACGCGATCCGCATCTCCGACCTGCTGTGCCGCTGGGATGGCAAGGAGTTCCTGCTGATGCTCTCCAACACGCGCGCCTCGCTCGGCCGGGTGAGCCTGGAGCGTTTGCGCGAGCGCATCCAGGCACTGCCGGTCGAGCTGCAGGGCGCGGCCATGCACATGAGCTTTTGCGCTGGTGTGACCGAGCACCACGCCGGCGAGACGGTGGCCGACACCGTGCAGCGCGCCGAGCATGCCTTGCTCAATGCGAAGGCGGGCGGGCATAACCGGGTCGTGCTGGGTTGACTGCACACCCCGCGCTTCCTTGGCGTCACCTGTTGCTGGCCTTGGCGGTGGTGGCGGTGTGGGGCACCAACTTCGTCGTCATCAAGCTGGCGCTCGCGCACTTGCCGCCGCTCTTGTTTGCGGCGCTGCGTTTTGCGCTGGCCTTCTTTCCGGCGGTGCTGTTGTTGCCGCGGCCGGCCGTGTCGTGGCGCAACCTCGCGGCCTATGGCGTGCTGCTCGGCGTGGGCCAGTTCGGGGTTTTGTACCTCGCGATGAAGGGCAACATCTCGCCCGGCCTCGCCTCCCTGGTGATCCAGACGCAGGTGTTTTTCACCATCGTGCTGGCCATGCGCGTGGCGCGTGAACAGGTGCAGCCTTACCAATGGCTCGCTCTGGTGCTGGGAGCGGCGGGCATTGGCGTGATCGCGGCCCACACCGATGGCGACACCACCGTGCTCGGCCTGCTGATGGTGCTCGGGGCCGCCTTTTGCTGGGCCTGCGCCAACATGGTCAGCAAGCGGGCCGGCGGCGTCAACATGCTGTCGTACGTGGTGTGGTCGAGCATCACCGCGGTGCCGCCCTTGGTGGCCTTGTCCTTGATGTTCGAAGGCTGGCCCGCCATCGAGGCCGGCTTGGCGCGTGCCGACGCGGCCACCTGGGCGGCGGTGGCGTGGCAGGCCTTTGGCAACACCCTCTTCGGTTACGCCGCGTGGGGCTGGCTGCTGGCGCGCCACCCGGCGGCGAGCATCACGCCGATGGCTTTGCTGGTGCCGGTGTTCGGCATGGCGGCAGCCAGCCTGATGCTGGCCGAGCCGCTGCCGGGCTGGAAGCTGGGGGCGGCGGCGCTGGTGCTGTGCGGCCTGGCGCTCAACATGCTGTGGCCGCGGCTGAGGGCGGCGTTCTCCAGATAAGCGCGGTGGCATGGCGTTTGCACTGCCCTGGGGAGTGTTGGCCCCCCGAGGTGGTGCATGTTGTCCGAGCTGAACCTTCCGTCACGCGCTTCCGCCACGCCAGCCCGCGCGTCGCAGGTGAGTGCGGCCTGGAGCGAGCGCCTGCAGCTGCTGCTCGAATCCACCGGCGAAGGCATCTTTGGTATCGACCTCGCCGGTCGTTGCACCTTTGTGAACCGCGCTGCGGCCGAGATGTTGGGCTACCGCACCGAGCAGGTGCACGGCCGCAACATGCACGAGCTGATCCACCACACCCACGCCGATGGCCGCCACTACCCCGAGTGCGACTGCCCCATCTTCAACGCCTTCCGCCGCGGCCTGCCCTGCCGCATCGACAGCGAGGTGTTGTGGCGCGGCGACGGCAGCTCGTTCAGCGCCGAGTATTCGTCGCACCCGATCCTTGAGAACGGAGAGGTGCAAGGCGCGGTGGTCACCATCGTCGACATCACCGAGCGCAAGCGCGCCGAGGCCCAGCTGGCGCAGGCGCGCGAGCAGCTGGAAAAGCGGGTCGAAGAACGCACCCACGAGCTGACCCAGGCGCTGGGCCAGTTGCGCGAGTTGTCGGCCTATCTCGAGACGGTGCGCGAAGAAGAACGCACCCGCATCGCGCGCGAGATCCACGACGAGCTGGGCTCGTTGCTGGTGGCGTTGAAGATGGATGTGAACTGGCTGGAAAAGCGCATCGACGACAAACCGCCGCTGCAGGCCAAGTGCCTGGGCATGGGCCGCTTGATCGACCGCGCAGTCGACAACCTCGGCCGCATCATCACCGACCTGCGCCCGAGCATCCTCGACCACCAGGGCCTGTGGGCGGCGCTCGAATGGCAGGCGCAGGAATTCATCGAGACCACCGAGCTGCGCCACGAACTGAGCGTGCACGTGCATGCCGGTGTCGAGCCGCCCGCCGGGCCACAAGGCGAGCGCTGGGCGATCGCGGTGTTTCGCATCTTTCAAGAAATGCTCAGCAACGTGGCGCGCCATGCGCGGGCCGGCTCGGTACGCATTCATCTGTATGTGGACGGCCCGCCGCAACCGGTGCTGCACCTGGAGGTGCGCGACGACGGGGTCGGTGCCGAGCGCGCCGCACTCGACGACCCGCGCAGCTACGGCGTGATGGGCATGCGCGAGCGTGCCGGCCATTTCGGCGGAACACTCTTCATCGACAGCACCCCCGGCCACGGCACCATCGTGTGCCTGACCATGCCGCTGCCGGAGGGCACATGAAACCCATTCGCGTACTCATCTGTGATGACCATTTGATCGTGCGCCAGGGCATCCGCCAGGTGCTCGCCGACGCGCCCGACATCGCAGTGGCCGGTGAAGCCGCCAACGGCCCGGAAGCACTGATGCTCGTGCGCGAAGGTGGCATTGACGTGGTGCTGATGGACATTGCCATGCCGCACCGCGACGGCCTCGACGTGCTGCGCCAGCTCAAGAGCGAGTTCTCCAGACTGCCGGTGCTGATGCTGAGCACCTACCCCGACAAACAGTACGCCGTGCGCAGCATGAAGCTCGGCGCCGTGGGCTACCTCAACAAGAGCGCCGACTCCGAGCAGATGATCGGTGCCATCCGCAAGGTGGCAGCCGGTGGGCTGTTCATCACGCCGGCAGTGGCCGAACAACTGGCGGGCGCCATCGGCGCCGGCCATGCCGAAGACGCGCCGCTGCACGAGCGCCTGTCTCACCGCGAGTACCAGGTGTTTCGCTTGCTCAGCCAGGGCCGCAGCGTGGGCGAGATCGCCGGGCAGCTCTCGCTTTCGCCCAACACCGTGAGCACCTACCGCGCCCGCATTCTTGAAAAAACCGGCGTGCGCAACGACGTCGAGCTGGCCTTGTATGCGGTGCGTCAGGAGTTGCTGCAGGTTTGAGCCTAGACTGGGCGCCATGCCTGCTCCCTATGCCGCCGAACAACCCAGCCGCAGCGACATCGACGCCCTCGCGGGCGCGGCGGTGCTCGAGTTCGGCACCGACTGGTGCGGCTACTGCCGCGCGGCCCAACCGCTGGTGGTGGCGGCCATGGCCGAGCACCCGCAGGTGCGCCACCTGAAGGTTGAAGACGGCCCCGGCCGATCACTCGGCCGCTCGTTCGGTGTCAAGCTCTGGCCCACGTTGATCTTCTTGCGCGACGGCCGTGAAGTGGCCCGCCTGGTGCGGCCTGGCGACCGCGCGGCCATCGGCCTGGCACTCACGCAGATCGCCGCCGCCTGACCCGCCACACCGACACGGAACCTTTGCCCCGCGCGGCGGGTCGATGAGGCTTCGCTTCATCACCTGCCGCCGCCATGACGCATCACACCCCCACCGCCGGCCTCTCGCGCCGGCGTTTGCTCGCCGCCGGTTTGATGCTGGGCAGCTTGCCCGCCTGGGCGCAGGGCCTGCCTCAAGCCACGCACCGCGAAGTTGATTTTGATTGGCTTGACACCGGCCGCGAGCGCCCGGTGCCCGCACGCTTGTACTGGCCTCACGCGACGAGCGGCGCGGTGCCGCTGGTGGTGTTCTCGCACGGCATCGGCGGCTCACGCCGTGGTTACAGCTACCTCGGCCGCCATTGGGCCAGCCACGGTTATGCGAGCCTGCATGTGCAACACGTGGGCAGTGACTCGGCGCTGTGGAGCGGCAACCCGTTCGCGGTGGTGAGCCGCTTGCAGGCGGCGGCGCAAGAGCGTGAGGCGATTGCGCGCGTGAAGGACGTGCGTTTTGCACTCGACCGGGTGACCGAACTCGCACCCCACCAGCTCGGCGCGGCCATCGACACCCGCCGCATCGTGGCCGCCGGCCACTCTTACGGTGCCAACACCAGTCTGCTGGCGGTGGGCGCCCGGGTGACGCGCGGCGACCAGTGGCTCGAGTTCCGTGACCCACGTTTCACCGCCGCGGTGGTGATCTCGGCACCGCCCTTCTACGGTGAAAACGACCTCCCGTCGGTGCTCGGCCGTGTGGCCGTGCCCACGCTGCACGTGACCGCGACAGAAGACGTGATCCAGATTCCCGGCTACCGCTCAGGCGCCATGGACCGCCTGGCGGTGTTCGACGCGGTGGCCGACCGCCGCAAGCTGCTCGTGGTCTACGAAGGTGGCTCGCACAGCATCTTCACCGACCGTGCCGGCACCGGTGGCCATGCGCTGAATCCACGCGTGAAAGCAGCGACCAAGGATCTGGCGCTCGCGTTTTTTGCACGCAGCTTTGAGGGCGACGCCGCCCACCTCACGCGCTGGGGTGAAACCTGGAAGCCGCTGCTGGCGATGCCGCTCAACCTCGGCTGAGGTTTCCACTGCGCCATAAGAAAAGCCCGCAACCATTGCTGGCAGCGGGCTCGGTCTTCCGGGCAAAGCGGCGTTCACCTTAGTGATTGCGACCTTGACGGCTTTTCTCAGCGCTGGGTGACGGGTTCCCTGCTGTCCGCCCAATGGTGCGGCCGGTTTGCGCTGTGAACGGGGAGGAGTGTAGGTGAGCGCGCGGAATTCGATCGATTGAAAAGCCCCGTTTTCGCGGGGCTTCTGCGTTTTCAGGCCTGCGCCTGACGATCAGTACTCCCAGAAGATGCGCTGAAGTTCCTTGGTGTCGCGGGTCTTGGTGAGCGCCAGCGCGGCCAGGATCTTCGCCTTCTGTGGGTTCAGGTCGTGCGCGACCACCCAGTCGTACTTGTCGTCGGGCTGCTCCGAGTTGCGCAGCACGAAGCCGTCTTGCACCCGCGCCGAGCGGATGATGTGCACCCCTTGGGCACGCAGCGCCTTCAGCGTGTCGACCCCGTAGTTGGGCACCGAGCCGTTGCCCGTGCCGGCGTGGATGATCGCCTTGGCGCCGGCCTTGCCCGCGGCCTCGGCCGCAAAGGTGCCCATCTCGCCCGAGCCGTAGACGATGGCCACCATCGGCAGCGTGTCGATCTTCTCGATGTCGAACTCGCTCGCCATCGTGTGGCGCTTCACCGGTGCGCGAAACCAGTAGGTCTTGCCTTCCACCACCGAGCCCAGTGCTCCCCATTGGCTGCTGAAGGCATTGGTCTTGATGTTGATGCGCTTGCCCGCGTCACGGCCCGAGAGAATGTCATCGTTCATCACGATCAGCGCGCCCTTGCCGCGTGAGCTTTTGTCGGCGGCCACGGCCACCGCGTCATACAGATTGAGCGTGCCGTCGGCCGACATGGCCGTGCCCGGCCGCATCGAGCCCACCACCACGATCGGCTTGTCGGTGCGCACCACCAGGGTGAGGAAGAACGAGGTTTCTTCGAGCGTGTCGGTGCCGTGGGTGATGACGATGCCATCGACACCCGGGTCTTTGGCCAATGCGGCCACACGCTTGCCCAGCGTCACCAGCTTCTCGTTGGTGAAGCTCTCCGAGGCAATCTGGAACACCTGCGCGCCGCGCACGTTGGCCAAGTCGGCCAGCTCGGGCACACCGGCAATGAGTTTCTCGACCGGCACCTTGGCCGCCTGGTAGGTGGCGCTGTTGGCGGCGCTGGCGCCCGCGCCGGCGATGGTGCCGCCGGTGGCGAGCACCACGATGTTGGCCTTGGCGGCCGGCGCGGCCGGTGTTTGCGCACAGGCGCTGAGGGCAGTGAAGAGCGAGGCCATGGCCACGCTGTTGATCAGGCGGTGCAGGGTGTGCATGAGGGTGAACTCCGGGTCAGAGGGGGCACGATGGTACGCAAGTGGCGAGCCAGCGCGAGCGTCTCCGCTCAGACCCTGACCGGCCAACGCACCGTCGCTTCCAACCCCGGCGACGCGTTGCGCAAGTCCAGCGTGCCGCCGTGCGACTGCGCGACCAGGCGGCACAGGT
The DNA here is from genome assembly GCA_014380155.1 of Rhizobacter sp. Taxonomy (GTDB): domain Bacteria; phylum Pseudomonadota; class Gammaproteobacteria; order Burkholderiales; family Burkholderiaceae_C; genus Rhizobacter. The sequence continues at coordinate 7,881 of JACMKJ010000437.1, forward strand.
AGAGGCCCAGGCCCACACCGCCGGTGGTGCGGGTGCGCGCCACGTCGGGCCGGTAGAAGGGTTCGGCCAAGCGTGACAGCTGGTCGTCGGGCACGCCGGCGCCGTGGTCGCGCACGCTGACGCACACCACGTCGCCATCGACCCAGGTGCTCACACTCACCGGCTCGCTGGTTGACGCGCCATGGCGGCAGGCGTTGTCGATCAGGTTGCGCAGCAGCAGCGCGGCGCGCGGGCGGTCGAGCTGCAGCGCGGGCAGCTCGTCGGCCAGCGAGACCTGGATGGGCTGGCCCGCAAAGCCGGTGGCCACCACCTCGCGCAGCAAGGTGTTGAGGTC
>JACMKJ010000438.1 GCA_014380155.1 Rhizobacter sp.
ATGGGACACGCCGCCACCAAGCGCCCGCATGAAATCTCAGGCGGCATGAAGCAGCGTGTGGGCATTGCCCGTGCACTGGCCATGGAGCCCAAGGTGCTGCTGATGGACGAGCCCTTCGGCGCACTCGACGCGCTGACCCGCGCTCACCTGCAAGACGAGCTGCTGAAGATCGTGGCGCGCACCCACAGCACGGTGGTGATGGTGACCCACGATGTCGACGAAGCCGTGCTCTTGTCCGACCGCATCGTGATGATGACCAACGGCCCGGCCGCCACCATCGGCGAGATCTTGTCCATCGAATTGCCGCGCCCGCGCAACCGCGTGGAGCTGGCCGAAGAATCGCATTACGTGCACTACCGCAAGGAAGTGCTCGACTTCCTCTACACCCGACACGGGCACGTGGAAAAAGTCGCTGCTTGATTGGTTGAGTGAGGTGAGTGAGTGAGGGAGCGCCGCAGGCCTGAGGGGGCCGGCGGCACACAGGCCAGGGCAAGAACTTCGCCCTGGCCCCTGTCATCCATCGAAACAGTCGAGATCGCCACCCCCTGGCCGGCAAAGCCCTCAAGGCCTGAGGGAAGGACGTGGAGATTTCAGTCCCCGCGGTGGTGCATGGGCGCCCAGACAGCGCGGCCCGTGCGTGGAAACCCCCTGCTGTCATCAATTTGTGCTGGAACGCCTACCCGGCATGGAGTGCGCGGATGGCTCAGTTCGGCTGGGGACGAGCAGGCACGGTGCTTGCAAAGGCCTGTACGGCAAAAGCAATGCGATGCGATTGCCGACTGTCTCCTCAGTAGGGCCCCGGCCCTTTCATACAACCTCCTGACTTCGCGGTCAGGGGGTCTTTTTTTGGCTCAGTGTTTTTCTTTCGCGTGATTGATCGAGTACTTGGGGATCTCGATGGTCACGTCCTCTTGCGCCAGGATCGCCTGACAAGACAGGCGTGAACTGGGCTCCAGGCCCCAGGCGCGATCCAGCAGGTCTTCTTCGACCTCGTCGATCTCACCCAGCGACTTGAACCCATCGCGCACCACCACGTGGCAGGTGGTGCAAGCCGCGCTCATCTCGCAGGCGTGTTCGATCTCGATGTCGTGTTCCAGCAGCGCCTCGCAAAGAGAGGTGCCAGGAGTCGCCTCGATCTGCGCGCCGTTGGGGCAGTACTCGGGGTGGGGGAGTATCTTGATGATGGGCATGGCGTACTCAGACTTCTTCGACACGCCGGCCGGCCAGGGCCTGGCGAATGCCGCGGTTCATGCGTTCGGCCGCGAAGGCCTCGGTGCCTTTGGCCAGGGCTTCGACCGCCGTGTCGATGGCAGCGTGGTCTTCGCTCAGTTGAATGGTTTCGAGTGACGCCAGCAACGCTTGAATGCTGGCCTGCTCGTCGGCACTGAGCAAGTCACCGTCGGCCACCAATGCGGCACGTGTGGCCAAGAGCATGCGCTCGGCTTCGACACGCGACTCGCGCAGGCTGCGCGCGCGCATGTCGACTTCAGCGGTCGTGAAACTCTCGGTCAGCATGCGCGCCACTTCATCGTCCGACAGCCCATAGCTCGGCTTGACGGTGATCGCGGCCTCCACGCCCGAGCCTTCTTCGCGCGCGCTCACGGCCAGCAGACCGTCGGCATCGACCTGAAAGCTCACGCGAATGCGTGCGGCCCCGGCCACCATCGGCGGGATGCCGCGCAGCTCAAAACGTGCCAATGAGCGGCAATCGCTCACCAGCTCGCGCTCGCCCTGCACCACATGGATGGCCAAGGCGGTCTGGCCGTCCTTGAAGGTGGTGAAGTCTTGTGCACGCGCCGTGGGGATGGTGCTGTTGCGCGGGATGATGCGTTCGACCAGGCCACCCATGGTCTCAAGCCCCAGCGACAAGGGGATCACGTCGAGCAGCAACAACTCGTCGGCACCTGCATTGCCGGCCAGCGCATTGGCCTGAATGGCGGCGCCCAGCGCGACCACTTCGTCGGGGTTGAGATTGGTCAGCGGTGTCTTGCCGAAGAACTCGCCCACCGCCGTTTGCACCTGCGGCATGCGGGTCGAGCCACCGACCATCACCACACCTTGCACATCATCCTTGGCCGCCTTGGCATCGCGCAGCACCTTGCGCAACGCGCCCAGGGTGCGGCTGATCAGCTCGTGTGTGAGCGACTCGAACTCGGCGCGCGTCACCCGAACAGACAGCTCACCGCTCGCCAGCGGGCAAGCCAAGGTGGCATGGTCGGTGGCCGAGAGTTTTTCTTTCGCCGCCCGCGCCGCCACCAGCACGGCGCGCTTGTCTTGCGGCGTGGTGGCTTCCTGACCGCTTTGGCTCAAGGCCCAATCGGCAAGCAGGCGATCGAAGTCATCACCCCCCAGCGCCGAGTCGCCGCCGGTGGCGACCACCTCGAACACACCCTGGCTCAGGCGCAAAAGCGATATGTCGAAGGTGCCGCCGCCGAGGTCGTACACCGCGTACAGGCCTTGGGAGCCGTTCTCGAGGCCGTAAGCAATGGCGGCGGCCGTGGGCTCGTTGATCAGGCGCAGCACGTTGAGGCCGGCCAGTTGCGCGGCGTCTTTGGTGGCTTGTCGCTGTGCGTCGTCGAAGTAGGCCGGGACGGTGATCACCACACCGAACAGGTCATCGGCAAAAGTGTCTTCAGCGCGGTAGCGCAAGGTGGCCAAAATTTCGGCCGACACCTCGACGGGTGACTTGATGCCGTCGACCGTGCGCAACTGCACCATGCCGGGCACGTCGACAAAGTCGTACGGCAGCTTCTCGCGCTGCGCAATGTCGGCCAACCCACGGCCCATGAATCGTTTGACCGACACGATGGTGTTGCGCGGGTCGGTGGCGGCTTCCATCAAGGCGTCATGCCCGATCTGGCGGCGGCCGCCTTCAAGGTAGCGCACCGCCGAAGGCAGGATCACGTGGCCACTGGCATCGGGCAGGCACTCGGCCACACCGCTGCGCACCGCAGCCACCAGCGAATGGGTGGTGCCGAGGTCGATGCCGACGGCAATGCGGCGCTGGTGCGGGTCGGGGCTGCCGCCGGGTTCTGAAATCTGAAGCAAGGCCATGGTGTCGTCTATTGTCCCAGCGCTTCCAGGCGACCATCGACGTCGTTGGCAAAGCGCTCCACAAACATGAGGGCTCTGACCTGCTGCGACGCTGCGCTGTAGTCGCGCTGCTCATCGAGGGTGCCCTGAAGTTGCTCCAGCGCCTGCCTGCGGTGGGTGGTCACGGCGTCGGCCAGCGACTCGATGTCGCTCAGCAAGGTCGCCTCGTCCAGGGCTTCGCGCCATTCCATCTGTTGCACCAGAAAACCAGGTGGCATGGCGGTATTGCTCTCGGAGTTGATCGCCGCGCCGTTCAGTTCGCACAGGTAGGCCGCGCGTTTCAGCGGGTCTTTCATGCGTTGGTAGGCCTCGTTCACCCGCACCGCCCACTGCATCGCAATGCGTTGCGATGCGGCTCCTTCGGCGGCAAAACGATCTGGGTGCACCTGCGCCTGAAGCTCACGCCAGCGCGTGTCGACGAGGGGGTGGTCTTGTGCAAATCGCCGGGGCAGGCCCAGCAGGGTGAAGTCGTCGTCGTCCAGCTTCACGACAATCTCGATTCGTCAAAAAACAAAGGCGCGACCGAAGCCGCGCCTGCAAGAGACAGCCCGGGCTCAGACCCGGAACGATTCACCGCAACCGCAGCGGTCTTTTTCACGCGGGTTGTGAAACTTGAAGCCTTCGTTCAAGCCTTCACGCACGAAATCGAGCTCGGTGCCGTCAAGGTAAGGCAGGCTCTTGGGGTCGATCAGCACCTTGACGCCATGGCCTTCGAAGACCACGTCTTCAGGCGCCACGTCGTCGGCGTATTCGAGCTTGTAAGCCAGGCCCGAGCAGCCGGTGGTCTTGACACCCAGGCGCACTCCCACGCCCTTGCCGCGCTTGGTGATGTAGCGGGACACATGACGTGCCGCAGCTTCTGTCAGCGTGACCGCCATGTTCAGTGAGCCTTCTTGGCCTTGTAATCATTCACGGCGGCTTTGATGGCATCTTCGGCCAGGATGGAGCAGTGAATCTTCACCGGCGGCAGCGCCAGCTCTTCGGCGATGTGGGTGTTCTTGATCGTCAGTGCTTCATCGAGGGACTTGCCCTTGACCCACTCGGTGACCAACGAGCTCGAGGCAATCGCCGAGCCGCAGCCGTAGGTCTTGAACTTGGCGTCTTCGATCAGGCCAGTGACGGGGTTCACCTTGATCTGCAGCTTCATAACGTCGCCGCAAGCGGGTGCACCAACCATACCGGTGCCCACGGTGTCATCACCCTTTTCGAACGAACCCACATTGCGCGGGTTCTCGTAATGCTCAACCACTTTTTCGCTGTATGCCATGTCAGTTCTCCAAAACGGGGTTCAGTGCGCCGACCATTGGATCGTGCTGATGTCGATGCCATCCTTGTGCATCTCCCACAGCGGCGACAAATCGCGCAGCTTGGCCACGCGGTCTTTCAGCGTGGTGATCACGTAGTCGATTTCTTCCACGGTGGTGAAGCGACCAATGGTCATGCGCAGCGACGAGTGCGCCAGTTCATCGCTTCGGCCCAGGGCGCGCAGCACGTAGCTGGGCTCCAGGCTGGCCGAGGTGCAGGCCGAGCCCGACGAGACCGCAATGCCCTTGATGCCCATGATCAGCGACTCGCCTTCGACAAAGTTGAACGACATGTTCACGTTGTGCGGCACACGCTGCGTCGGGTGGCCATTGAGGAAGGTTTGTTCGATGCCGGAAAGCCCGGCAATCAAACGCTGCTGCAGCATGCGGATGCGCTCGTTCTCGACGCCCATCTCTTCTCGGGCGATGCGGAAAGCCTCGCCCATGCCAATGATCTGGTGCGTGGCCAGCGTGCCCGAGCGCATGCCGCGCTCATGGCCGCCACCGTGCATCTGCGCTTCGATCCGCACACGCGGCTTGCGTCGCACGTACAGCGCGCCAATGCCCTTGGGGCCGTAGGTCTTGTGCGAGGCCAGGCTCACCAGATCGACAGGCAAGGTGGTCAGGTCGATCGCCACCTTGCCGGTGGCTTGCGCTGCGTCGACGTGGAAGATGATGCCGCGCTCACGGCACATCGTACCGATGGCAGTGATGTCTTGAATCACACCGATCTCGTTGTTGACGAAGAGCACCGACACCAGGATGGTGTCTGCACGCAAGGCGGCCTTGAGCTTCTCGAGATCGACCAGGCCGTCTTCCTGCACATCGAGGTAGGTGACCTCGAAGCCCTGGCGCTCCAGCTCACGCATGGTGTCGAGCACGGCCTTGTGCTCGGTTTTCAGCGTGATGAGGTGCTTGCCACGTGTCTTGTAGAACTGAGCCGCGCCTTTGAGGGCAAGGTTGATCGACTCGGTGGCGCCCGACGTCCAGACGATCTCGCGCGGGTCGGCGTTGACCAGGCTGGCGACCTGTTCACGCGCCTTCTCGACAGCGGCCTCCGCTTCCCAACCCCAGGCATGGCTGCGTGATGCCGGGTTGCCGAAATGTTCGCGCAACCACGGAATCATCGCGTCCACCACGCGCTGGTCGACCGGCGTGGTGGCGCCATAGTCCATGTAAATCGGGAAGTGCGGGCTCATGTCCATGGCAGTAGGCTAAGAACGAGTTACTTGGTGAAGGCGTTGCCCAAGGCAAAAACGGAATTGGGCGCGGTGATCTTGATGGGCTTGACGACCGGCTGGGTCGAGATGGCGCGTTTGACCGGGTGCTCCTCTATCGAGACGCCCTTGGCGAGCTGCTCTTCGACCAGCTTGCGCAGCGAGATCGAATCGAGGTACTCGATCATCTTGGAGTTGAGGCTGGCCCACAGGTCGTGGGTCATGCAGCGGCCGGCATCGTCGCCCATGCAGTTTTCCTTGCCGGCGCAGCCGGTGGCGTCGATCGGCTCGTCGACGGCGAC
>JACMKJ010000439.1 GCA_014380155.1 Rhizobacter sp.
TGGCGCCCTTGGCTCGGCGCTGCTGGAGCAGCTGCTCGCAGCGCGCCACTTTGCGCAGGTGAGCGTGCTGGTCACCCAGCCGGTGCAAGCCGCACTGCGCGGGTTGTTGCCGGTGATGTGGAACAAGGGCGAACCGGCGGCCCCCGCACCCGATCACACCGCTGTCGTGGTGTTCGACCGCGAGCGCGGCGTCAATGGGCGGGAAGAAGCCTTCTTCAAACCCCAGCCCGATCAACTGCCCACACTCGCCGCTGCCTTGCAGGCGCGTGGCGTGCGCCACCTGCTGGTGGTGATGCCGCACACACAAGGCGGTTTGCCCGACGCCTTGAAACGCGGCCTCGCGAGCTTGGACGAACACACCGTCGCCACGCTCGGCTTCGAGCACCTGGTGTTCATGCGCTCGGCGCAGGCGCCCGGCGAGCAGCAACATGACCACCCCGCACAACGCCTGGCGCACTGGATGCTGTCGCAGCTGCAGATGATGGTGCCGCAGCGCGAACGCGCCGTGCGCGCCTTGAAGGTCGCCGAGTTCGCCGCACACCTTGCAGCGCAGCTGGCGACTTCACCACCGGGCACACGCGTGGTGCCGCCCGAGGTGGTGTGGGAGGCCGCACAAGCCCCCCACGCCGGCACGCTCGCCACACGCTGGCTCAGCGGCCAGCCGCTGCCTGAGACGCCGACACAGCCATCGCGGAGGTGAGCGCCTGACGTGGCGGCGCCCAGCGCTCGGCCGCTTTGAGCAGGGCATCCCGCTCACGCCGCGACACCGGCCGCAACTGGTCGGCCACCCACACCACACGCTCCACATTCACCTGCCCGCCGCGCGCCAGCTGTGCGAGCTCACGGTCGGGGTTGTGCAGGAGCGTGGCCAGCCACACCGCTTCCATCGGCGACAACTCGCTGACGGGCTTGTCGAGGTAGTGCCGCGCGGCGGCGTGGGCGCCACACTGGCCGTCGCCCCACGGGGCCATCGCCAGGTAAAAGTTCAGCACCCGTGCCTTGCCCAGAGTGCGATCGAGTTCGACGGCGTAGAGCAGCTCGCGCAGCTTGCGCCCATGGCTGCGGTTGTCACCGGTGTAGAGCAGCTTGGCCAATTGCTGCGACAAGGTGCTCGCGCCATGCAGGGCCTCGCCCCCACGCTGGTTGCTGGCCCAGGCCGACATGATCTCGCCGAGGTCGAAACCGGGGTGCTCGTGAAAGCGCTGGTCTTCGGCGGCGATCACCGCGCGCGGCAGCCAGGCGCCGAAGTCACCCGCTTCGCCACACGCGGGCTGCGCATGCAACAAGGCCTCGGTGCCCAGGCCGCTCACATGCAAGCCGTCGATGCGCGGCTTGATGGTGAACTCGTGCGACGGCAATCGCCACTGCGCCTTGAGGTTGAGGCGGCCCTCGACTCGCGCCCGCTCCAGCTCGGGCAGCTCGTGGCGAAACAGCGCGAACGCACGGTGCACTGGCTCGTCGACCACGCTGAAATTCAACGCCAATTGATTCTTTTCGATGCGCGAAGACCAGCGCCCTTGCAGCGCCTGCGGTGCGTCGCCGAGGGCGAACGTGCCTTGCAGCTTCATCGCCATGTCGGGCACCACCGTGACTTCGACGCGCGACACGCGTATCGGCTCACGCCCCAGCTCGCCCAGGCGCAGCGTGCAAGGCGCGCACACCGCGCGCCAGGTGTTGGGTGCGTTCACGGCCTGCCAATGCACCGTGCCGTAGGGCGTGTCGAAACTGCGGCCTTCGAGCAGGCGCAGCGTGATGGGGTGGCTGGCAACCTGCAGCGCCGCCGGCACGCTGATCTCTCGCGACCAGGGACCCAGGCGCACGGTGTGCGTCCAGTCGCCGGCTGCGGGCGTGAGCGAGCGCAGCACCACCGCCACCGCCAGGGCTGCGCTGAGCAACAGACCCAAGATCGCCCCCAGAAAAATCTTGATCCACTTGTTCATAAGGCTCTCGTGTGTTCGTTTACAACGGCTTTGCCGTGGTGATCGCCTGCCACGGCCCGCTCGACTGGCCGAGTTGCGCCGCCCAGAACCAGCTCGACGCGTCGGTGAAGGCCTGGCCCTCTGCATCGACGATGCGTTCGCACACCCGCTGGCGCTGGCCTACGCGTTCGGCGATAAAGCAGCGCCACAGGCGTTGTTGCGCGTCGCGCTCCAACTGCGCTTGTTCAATGCGGTAGCCCAAGCCGCGATAACAGTCGACCGCCGGGTGCAGCATGCGGGTGGGCTGGCGCACCTGGCGCAACACCACCACCTGCTCGCCATCGGTCAATCGCGCGATGTGGCCGGGGAAGCGTGCCGCAAAACGCATCTCCACGGCGCTCAGCGCGAGGGGCCGCAGAGCGTTGCCCTCCCACACGGTGGGCCACTCCGGAGATGGCGCGTTCGCAACCTCGCCGGCCACCGAACGCTGCGCCAAGGGCGCGAGCGCGCACCCGATCAACAGCGTGGCCCACATCGCCTTGCCGACCCAACCCTCAAACACGCGCATCACGACCCCCACGCACCACCGCCACCACGGCGGCACACACCATCACCAGCACCACCAAGCCCACACCTTGGTGCACCGCCTCGGAGACCTGCTCGTGCTGTGCCTCCAGCGCCACCAGCACGCTGTTGCGCAACACATTGCCCACCAGCACCAGCACACCGACCCACGGCAAACGTGCCAGCAAATCGCGATCACGCAAGCCGCCAAACGCCGCCACCGCACACGCGCAGAAGTAAGCCATCCATACCATCTGCACACCAGAGCACGGCGCGTCGACGATGATCAAACGCCCCTGCACCGTCATCGAGCTGCCGCTGCGTTCGGCCGCCATGCCGGCCGCTTGCAGCACCCAGGTGCTCAGCTGCGCCGTCACCACCCGCAGCGGGTAGCCTGCGTAGAACTGCAACGACGACACCACCGGCAACGCCAGCACCGCCAGCCCCGTCATCGGCAACACCGCATGGCCCGAGGGCATGAACGAGCGCAGGCCGGTGGCCATGGCCAGAGCCGCCAGCAGCGCGCCGATCAGCGGCGGCAGGTGAAAGCTCGCCAGCGTGGCGGCCACCGTCGCACCCATCGCGGCGATCAGCCACGCAGGTTTGGGCGACGCACGCAATCGCGGTTCCAGCCTGAACACCACCATCGCCAAGGCCGCCAGTGCGGCGAAGCCCAGCGGGTCGTCCGACCCGTCGGCCACGCGCGCTGCGGCCCAGCGCCA
>JACMKJ010000042.1 GCA_014380155.1 Rhizobacter sp.
GGCCCTTTACCGCATCAAGCGCGCCACCCACCACAACACCGGCGACACCTGGTGCATCTACCCGATGTACACCTTCGCCCACCCGATCGAAGACGCGCTGGAGAACATCACCCACAGCATCTGCACACTCGAGTTCGAAGACCAGCGCCCCTTCTACGACTGGCTGCTCGACCAGCTCTGCACGCTGGGCTTGCTGGCTCAACCACGGCCGCACCAATACGAATTTGCGCGCCTGAACCTCACCTACATCGTCACCAGCAAGCGCAAGCTCAAGCAGTTGGTCGATGAAAAGCATGTGAACGGCTGGGACGACCCGCGCATGCCCACCATCGTGGGCCTGCGCCGGCGTGGCTACACGCCCGAGAGCCTGCAGCTGATGGCCGAGCGCAGCGGGGTCAGCAAAGCCGGCGGCTGGATCGACTACAGCTCGCTTGAGATCGCGCTGCGCGACGACCTCGACCCCAAGGCCGCACGCGCCTGCGTGGTGCTCGACCCGCTCAAGCTCAAGCTCACCAACTTTGCCGAGCTGTTTGGCAGCGACTCGCACCAGGAGCCCTGCCACGCCCCAGTGCACCCGGGCCACCCGGAGCGCGGCCAGCGCCACTTCAGCTTCACGAACGAGCTGTGGGTGGAGCGAGACGACTTCATGGAAGTGCCGGTCAAGGGCTACCAGCGCCTCTACCCGGGCAACAAGACACGCCTGAAATACGGCTATGTGATCGAGTGCACCGGCTGCGAAAAAGATGCGCAAGGCCAGATCACCGCCGTGCTCGCGCAGATCGTGCCCGACACCAAGAGCGGCACACCCGGCGCCGATGCCATCAAGGTGAAAGGGGTGATCACCTGGGTCAGCGCGAGCACTGGCGTGCCGGCCGAAGTGCGCCTCTACGACCGCCTGTTCACCGAAGCCCAGCCCGACGCAGGCGGGCGCGACTTTTTGAGCGTGCTTAACCCGAACAGCAACAAGGTTGTCACGGCCATCGTCGAGCCGGGCCTGGCTTCAGCTCAGGCCGATGAGAAGTTCCAGTTCGAGCGGCATGGCTACTTCGTTGCCGACCGGCACGATCACGCGCGGGGCAAGCTGGTGTTTAACCGGGCTACCACGCTGAAAGACGCCTGGAGCAAATAAGCTCAGGTCTCTTCAGCGGGGGCGCCCTTGCGCCGCTTTTTCTTGGCGACGCGCTCGGCATCGAGCAACTCACCCGCGGCCAGCCAGGCGGCGTATTCCTCGGGCGTTTCGAGTGTCACTCGGCCCAGGTTGCCGGCGCGCAGGTCGTAGACCACCACTTCGGCCGCCTTTTGCAGGTTGATACGCCCCCCGCTTTGCAGGGCGCCGCGCTTGCGGCCGATCTCGGCCAGCACAGCCTCGTCGTCCAGCCCCACGACCGCGTCGAGCTTGTAGCGCTCGGCCAGCCCCGCCGGGTAGTGCTGCTTCAGGTAGTTCAGCAGCTCGAGCGCCACCTCTTCTTCGCTGAACGCATTGCGCCCCACGGCGCCGCTGGCCGCGAGGTTGTAGCCGCTCTTCTCCACGATGATGCGTGGCCAGAGCATGCCGGGCGTGTCGAACAGGTAGAAGTCGCTCGCCAGCACGATGCGCTGCTCGACCTTGGTGATGCCAGCTTCGTCGCCTGTCTTGGTGGCTTTCTTTCCCGTGAGGGTGTTGATGAGCGTCGACTTGCCCACGTTCGGGATGCCGCAGATCAACACCCGCAACGGCTTGGCCATGCCACCGCGCAGCGGCGCGAGCGCGCGGCAGGCGTCGATCAGGCGCTGCGCGGGCGCCGTCTCCGAGGCGTCGAGCCCGATCGCGCGGGTGGCCGGCAAGGCGTTGTAGTGGGCCAGCCAAGCCTGGGTCTGGGTCGGGTCGGCGAGGTCTTGTTTGTTCAGGAGCTTGAGCTTGGGCCTGCTGCCCGTGAGTTCGGCCAGCAGCGGGTTGGCGCTCGATCCAGGCAGGCGCGCATCGAGTAGCTCGATGACCACGTCGGTCTCTTTGATGCGGTCGGCAATGGCCTGACGGGTCAGGTGCATGTGACCGGGGAACCACTGGATGGCCATCAGGTGTCGTCGTCAGAGTTTGCGGAAAACGCTCGCCACGGCGGCAGGCGTCAAATCACCATCGGTGCCAACGGCGGGCATGGCCAGCAGCAGGAGGCCGTTTTGCAGCACGCGCTTTTTTCCCTCTGCGCCTTGCTGAATGTAGACGGCGGCGAGGTCGCGGCAAGCAGCCGGGGCGTCACACTTGAAGAGCGTGGCAGACACCTCAGTGCCTGCGGGTGCGCTGGCAGCCCCCGGGCTCGCCACCGAAAACAGCGCGGCATCGATCACCCCCGCGGGTAAAGCGGTCGTCGCGGGCATGCGCGTGAGGGTGGCATTCAGGCCAGCGGCGCGCAAGGCATCGGCAAAGGAGTCGATCGGGTCGATGGGCAGGGCAACCGCCGACGCCGCCGATGCCGGGGGTGCTACCGGAACCACCTGTGCCACTGAGACCGCCGCCACCGGCGCCGATGCGGCTTGAGTTGCCGGCGTGGCGACGGCGATGGATTTTTCGAATTCGGCCGCTTGTGCATCGAGCAGCGGCAGCAGGATCAACCACACGCACAGCAAAAACGCAGCCCACAAGATGACGTTGGCGATGAATGCCCGCGTGACAGATGTATGGGGGTCGCTGCGGTGCCTGAAGAAGGTGAACAGCGCGGCCGGGAAGCCGATGAAGAAGGTGGCGACGGCCAGCGGGGAGTTCGATCGACTCACCCTGAAACTCAGCCAGATCTGGGAGGCAATGACCAAACCCAGCGATAACAACAACCACCTCATCTGCACCGCCCTCCATCACTGCCACGCGGCTCAAGCGCCGCAGCGTGATTGTCTCAGAGGGGGGGTGGTCCAAGCCCTCAGTGCAGGTCGCTCAGTTGAACGGCAGGTGCCGAATATTCACGGCCGACGACGGCTCGGGCATACAGGTAGTTGTCTCGTGCGCGCTCGCTGAGCGAGTCGAGCACCACGTGACCGCCTGCATCGCAGGGGAAGGTCAAGGCCCGGCCCTCATGGAAGAGCGACTTGAAACGGAGCTCGTAGAGGGCTGCGGGCTGAAAAGAACCGAAATTTGTGTTCATGGCAACGATCTCCTGCTGCGCTGACTGCTTACAGTGATGACAACGTGAGAGGGAGCTTAGAGGTTGACCGGGTGGGTGTCCCTCAGCGGGTGTCTCGCTGCCATGTCCCAAATGGGATGTGACAACTGTAGGAATTCATCCGACAGAACGCATGTGACTTATGACCTTTCGCAGGCCCCTCATTCGCGTGGGGCGTGCCGTGTCTGAGCGCGAGCGAACAACCGTCTGCGAGCGTTCAGTACTCGGAGGAAGGCCCTGGCTGGCTGTCACCAGCCACCAGTGTGTTGCCCATGCCGAGCAACTCGCGGGCGCGCTGCAGGTTGAGCAACTGGTCGCGCGAGCGCCGCGGGTGAGCACGGTCGCGTTCGATCTCCCACACCAGCTTGATCAGCTCTTTGTGGGTGGTCGCCACGCGCACACGCCCGACCGCAAAGGTCGAGAACAGCAGCGAGTCGCGGCGCAGCGTGTCGAGCAGCAGGTCGCGCACGTACTGAAGGCGCTGCTCCTCGGTCATGCTCGGCGCGGGCCGCGCGTGGTCGGCCACCTTGAACGGGGTTTCGCGCACCTGCTGCACCCAGTCGGGTACGCGGGGTGTCTCTGACAAGACGACCTCGGGCTCCTGGTAGCGCGGCAGCGCAGCGGGCCGGGGCGCGGCAACCGGCGGCGGGGTTGGAACGGGAATGGTCGCCACGGCGATGACCGGCAGGTGGTGGGCCGGGCTGATCTTGACCTCGGCCACCTTGGTGACGGGCTCGTCGCCGAAGCCGTCACCGTCAACTTCGGCCTCTTCGGCCAAGGCGCGGCTCGGGGTGAGCGCGGGCTCGATCAACACGTCGAGTTCGACGCTGGTCAGCTTGGGGGTGTCGAGTGCACCGGGAATGGTTTCGATGGGCTCGGGTGCGGCCATGTCGTCGGGAATCTCGACCAGGCCCATGCGCACCAGCTCTTCGAAGTGGCTGGTCTGCGCGCCGGCCTTGTGGGCCATGCCCAGCACTTCACCGAGTGGCCGCCGGCCGTCTACCAGCAGCAAAACCGTGCGGTAGCGCTGGCCCAGGCCGCGCGTGCGGTGGCGCAGTTCATCTTGGCCGAGCGGCGTTTTGACGGGGGCAAAAAGGGTTGTCATCGGTGGGGGGCAAGCGAGCGATTGTCGCGCGACTGGGAAAGGCCGGGTAACCGCCCGCCGGGTGGCCTGCGCCGGCTATCTGATCGCCCGATCCGCCTTCAGCCTGGCCACCTGGTCGGCGTCGAAGCCAAACTCCTGCAGCACCGCCTCGGTGTGCTCACCCAGCGAGGGTGCGCCCTTGCCCGGCAGCACCGGCGTTTTCTCGAAACGGATCGGGTGGCCCGAGGCCTTGTAGGGCCCGAGGTCGCGGTTTTCCAGCTCCCACACCAGCCCGAGCGCCTGGGCCTGGGCGTCCGTGTAGAGATCGGATCGGTAGTTGACCGGACGGCAAGGCACGCCGGCGGATTCGAGCACCTGCATCCAGTGCGCGTTGCCGTGCTGCTTCAGGCGGCCCTCGATGCTCTTCATCGTCAGCTTCTGCTTGAAATACACCTCGTCGGACACGTCGCCGGTGCTGACGGGGGTGTTTTCGTCGACCACGCCGATCGCCTCGCAGAACTTGTCTCGCAGCTTGTGGTTGAGCGCGGCGATGCTGAGGTAGCCGTCACCGGTCGGGTAGACACGGTAGTAGGGGTAGACCTGCCGGTCGGTCGGGCGGTGCAGGCAGTCGGGCACTTCGATCGGGCGCGTGGTTTCAGGCAGGTCCTTTCGCAGCCGCATCTCGGCGAACTGGTCGATGATCTGCGTGTGCGCTTTGCCCTCGCCCAGCGCCGTCTTGAGGATCTGCTTTTCTTCGTCGTGCTGCTGCTCGTCGAGCGAGTCGATGTGCAGCATGCCCATGGCCTGCAGCGCCACGCCGGTGCTGAAGAGCGAGGTCTCGATCTTCTGGCCCTCACCCGAGGCGTTGCGGTGGTAGAGCGCGCTCACGATGCCCAGCGCGTTGAGCATGCCGGTGCCGATGTCGATGTAGGCAATGCCGCCCGGCCCGCGCGGTACGCCGTCTTCGTCGGCGTAGTTCGACATCACGCCCGAGGCGGCGTGAGCAATGAGGTCGAAGCCCTTGCGCTTGCGGTAGGGGCCGACCTTTCTCGGCCGCGCCGGGCACGAAGTTCTGCACAGTAAGGCCCGGCGATGTATTCCGAGAAGTCGAGCACGGTCACGCCACCCAGCAAGGCGTTCATGGGGTCTCCTCGGTCTTGTTGTTTTGACTGCGCGCGCTTCAGCGCTGGCTGCGCGCCTTGCGGCCGTCGACCTCGGACAGCTGCTGCTTGAGCAGCAGCATCAGCACACGTGCGGTTTCTTCGCTGAAGCTCAGCGTGGTGCTGGGGTTGTCATCGCCACGGGCGGTGATGGGCAGCACCAGCGCGTCGATGCGGGCCTCGATGAGGCCATTGCGGTTGCCCATGGCCTTGACTTTTTGCAGCTCGATCTGGAAGGTCTTCACAGGGGCCTCCTGAGTGTGGAAAGCGCTCAGGGTAGCGCAACGCCCTGGCTATGTCTGACGCCGCCTTGACAGCAGAAACAGAACACCGCCTGCCAGCAGCCAGCCGGCGACCGGTGCCCACGCCAGCGCGGGTTGTGCGCCGGGGTCTTTTTGCCATTCGACGGCGAGCACCGCCATGCGCCCGAGTGCCGCCAGCGCGAGCACCGACGACAGGGCCCCGCCGAAGCGCCCTTCGCGCCCCGTGTGACCCAGGGCCAGCGCCACCGAAAACGCGCTCATCAAGAGGCCGGCCCAGGCCGCCCCGGCCATCAGTTGAGCCGCGATCAGCTGCGGCAGGCCGCTGGCTTGGTGCGCCCACAAGGAGGCCAAGGCCGCACCCAGGCCCGCCACCGCCATCACCTGCCAGCCGCCAAAGCGCTTGGTCGCCCAGCTGGCCGGCAGCATGGCCAGGTTGAAACCGATCCAGAACACCGGCGCCAGCCACTGCAGCTCGACAGGCTTGGCAAAGCGCAGGTACAGCGGCGTGCTGTTGATGAAGGTGTGCAGCTGGAAGGCCGCTGCTGCGAGCACCGCCGCCATCAGGAAGCCGATGGCCGCCGGCGCGCCATGAGGCTGGCGCTCAGGTGGCTTGGCGCTCTTGGGTGGCACCGGCTGGCTCGCCAAGGCCCGCTCGGCCGCCACGATGCCCCAGGTCGCCAGGGCCAGGGCCACGCTGGACAGCAGGAACGGCCCACGCGGGTCGAGGTCGCGCAGCACCACGCTCAGGTAAGGCGAGATCGCGCTCGCCACGCCCAGGCCGAGCATCGACAAACCCACCAGCCAGGGTTGCTGGGGTTTGGCGGCCTGGCGCCCCACCAGCGTGAGCGGCGGCGCACGCAAGGCCGACGAGCTGATCGACCACAACACCACGATGCCCAGGAAAAGCGGCGCCGAGCCCGACGGCGCCACCAGCGGCAAGGCCAGAAAAGCAGCGCACGAGATCAGCGTGATCGCCAGCACCACCCGGCCCAGCCGCCCCACCACCCGCACCGCGCGATCGCTCGCCACACCCATCGCATAGTCGGCCAGCACGAAGATGATCTGGTCGAGCATCAGCACGTAGATCACCGCGCTTTTGGGGATGCCCACCTTCTCGGCGAGCTGCGGCAGGAAGATCACGTACACCGTCCACGACAGTGCAAAGAAAAACTGGATGACGGCCAGGTGCAGGCCGATGCGGTGTGCGCTCATGGAGACCTCAGGGTCGAAGACACAGGCACGAGCATAGCCAGTCGATCGTGGGTAGCATCGGCGCCCATGAACCTCATTTACGTCGCCGACCCCATGTGCTCGTGGTGCTATGGCTTCGCCAGGCCGCTCGACGAGCTGCTGGCCGAGCCCGGCTCCGCCGCTCCCTTGCAACTGGCCCTGGTGATGGGCGGGCTGCGCCCTTTCACCACCGAACCCATGGCCCCGGGTCGCGCCGATGAGTTGGCGGGTCACTGGCACCACGTGGCCGAGGCGAGCGGCCAGCCCTTTGCACCAGCGCCGCATGCCGCGCTGCATGACCCCGCCTTTGTCTACGACACCGAGCCCGCGAGCCGCGCCACCGTCACCGTTCGCACCCATTGGCCCAAGCTGGTATGGCGCTACCTCAAGGCAGTGCAGCACGCGTTTTATGCCGAGGGCCAGAACGTGACCCAGGCCGAGGTGCTGGCCGACGTGGCCGTGGCGATGGGCATCCCACGCGCCGATTTCGCCAAGGCCTTTGCGTCACAAGAGATGCGAGACGCCACGTTGGCCGACTTCGCGCAATCTCAGGCCTGGGGCATTCGCGGCTTCCCGGCGCTGATCGCCGAACACGGCGACCACCTGCACCTGGTGGGCCGGGGTTTCATGCCGATCGACGCGCTGCGCCAGGCCCTGCAGGTAACGCACCACTGAGGCTCAGGGCTGCGCCGCCATCTGCTGAAGCCGGCTCTCCATCTCGTGCGGGTCGTTGACGGTGCGCAGCGCCGTGTAAGCGGCCTGCGCCTCGGGGTGGCGGCGGCGCAGGTAGTTGAGCCACTGCTTCAGGCGACCGGCACGATGGCGTGGCACCACATGGTTGCCCACCAGTTGCCAGAAGACCTGCATCAAGGGCAGCAGCTCGGGCCACGACACCACCCGGCCGGGCGAAGCGATGGCCAGCGCCAGGCCGGGGTCGCTCACCATGCCCCGGCCGAGCATCAGCATGTGGCAGCCCGATGCCTCGCGGCAGCGCTGTGCATCGGCGACGTCCCAGATCTCGCCGTTGGCGACAACGGGGATGGGCAGCGCCTCGCGAATCTCCTGGATGCGCTCCCAATACGCGGGCGGCCGGTAGCCATCGGCGCGTGTGCGAGCGTGCACCACCAGCTCTTGCGCGCCGCCCGAATGCAATGCCTGCGCGCATTCGAGCGCACGCGATGCGTCGTTGAACCCCAGTCTCATCTTGGCCGACACCGGCATCGAAGCCGGCACCGCGCGGCTAACCGCCGACATGATGCTGTGCAACAAGGGCGGGTCTTGCAGCAAGGCCGCGCCGCCGCCATGGCGGTTGACCACCTTGGCCGGGCAACCGAAGTTGAGATCGATGCCCGCTGGCCCGAGCGCCGCCAGCTTGGCCGCGTTTTCAGCCAGGCACACCGCATCGGAGCCCATCAACTGCCCCCTCACCGGCACACCCGCCGGCGTGCGCCCGCCATTGAGCAGCTCGGGCATGACGCGCACGAAGGCGCGGTCGGGCAACAGCGTGCCGGTGACGCGGATGAACTCGGACACACAGCGGTCAATGCCTCCGACCCGCGTGAGGATGTCGCGCAGCGTGTAGTCGAGCAGGCCTTCCATGGGGGCGAGTAGCAGCGTCATGTTGGGTATTCTCCGATGCCATGAAAGCGCACGTCACATCGGTCAGCCTCAACGGCACGCACAAGTTCTCGAAAACCACGGCACAGCAGATCAAACTGCTAGCCGGCCTGGGTGTCGAAGGCGACGCCCATTGCGGCGTCACGGTGAAGCACCGTTCGCGTGTGGCGCGCGACCCCACGCAGCCCAATCTGCGGCAGGTTCACCTGATCCACAGCGAGTTGTTCGACGAACTGGCGGCACAGGGCTTTGCCGTGGCGCCGGGCCAGATCGGCGAAAACATCACCACGCGCCACATCGACCTGTTGTCGTTGCCGGTGGGCTCGCAGCTGCACATCGGTGATACCGCGATCGTCGAATTGACCGGCTTGCGCAACCCCTGCGAGCAGCTCAATGCGCACCGCGCCGGGCTCATGTCTGCGGTGCTGGGGCGCACGGCCGATGGCAAGCTGGTGCGCAAGGCCGGCGTGATGGCGGTGGTCATCGCCGGCGGCAGCGTGCAAGCGGGCGATGCGATCCGGGTGAGGCTGCCCGCCCCGCCGCACCGCGCGATGGAGCGTGTGTAGTGCACAGCGCCCTCTTCGACACCGCCATCGGCCGCTGCGGCATCGCGTGGGGCCCGCACGGCATCACCTCCTTGCAGCTGCCCGAGCCGAGCGATGCGGGCACCTTGCGCCGCATGTTTCGTGGCGGTGCTGCCTTGCCGCAGGCCGAGCCGCCACCCGAGGTGCAGTCGGCCATCGAGCGCATCGTCGCGCTGCTGCAAGGTGAGCCCATCGACCTGCGCGACGTGGCGCTCGATTTCGACGGCATCCCGCCCTTTCACCAGCGGGTGTACGAGGTCTCGCGCGAGATCCTTGCCGGGCAGACGCGCACCTACGGCGAAGTGGCCACACAACTCGGCGACCCCGGTGCCTCGCGTGCGGTGGGCCAGGCGCTGGGCGCCAACCCATTTGCCGTCATCGTGCCGTGCCACCGCGTGCTGGCGGCAGGTGGGCGCTCAGGCGGCTTCTCGGCGGGCGGTGGGGTGTCGACCAAGCTGCGCATCTTGCTGATCGAGCAGGCGCAAATCGGCAGCCAGCGAGGGCTGTTTTAGCTCGGGTAGCATCGGCCCGCTCACATTCCCACAGGAGACTTTTCATGACCACTCACTGGCTGCGCGCCCTCGCGCTTGCTTCGCTCGCCACCCTGGCTGCTCCCCTTGCCTTGGCCCAGGCCAGCGCTCCGGCCGCTGCCAAGCAGGAACCCGGCACGTTGGTCACCCCCAGCGGACTGATCTATCAGTCGCTCACAGAAGGCAAAGGCGCAAGCCCCGCCGCCACCGACACGGTGAAAGTGCACTACCGCGGCACCTTCCCCGACGGCAAGGAGTTCGACAGCTCCTACAAGCGTGGCCAGCCGGCCGAGTTCCCGCTCAACCGCGTGGTCAAGTGCTGGACCGAAGGCGTGCAGATGATGAAGGTCGGCGGCAAGGCCAAGCTGGTGTGCCCGCCCGCCATCGCCTACGGCGAGCGTGGCGGCGGCCCGATCCCGCCGAATGCAACGCTGAACTTCGAGATCGAGTTGCTGGACATCGCCAAGCGCTGAGCCGTCACGGAACAAGCTAGCTGGGCTCGCGGCGGGCCCCGGCGTCAAACAACGCCGGGTGCTCGCGGCCATAAAAACCTGCCGCTTCGTCGTGCGACAGGTTGAGAAACCGGCGGTAGCCCGGCACCCACTGGTAGCCGAGCGCCACCAGAAACAAACCCACGCCGCAGGCCATGTAGACCTGGTCGACGTGAAACACCGCGAGGCTCGCGCCCGCGAGCCCCGGGCCGATCACCGCCCCCACCTGCGCCACCATCAGGTTGACCGCCGACATGCGGGCCCGAAAGTGCTGCGGGATGGCGAGCATGCGGTGGGTGTGCCCCACGGTCACCACCGTCATCACGCAGGCGCCGATGAGCGTGAATGCCAGCACCATCACCCAGGGCTGGTGGGTCAGCCCCAGCAGCACCAAGGTCACGCCCTCGCACAAGATGGCACCGAAGCTCGCGCGAAAGCGGCCCACTTTTTCGGCCACCCACATCGAGCCGCCGAGCGAGCCCACCAACATGCCCACCGAGAGCCCGGCCTCGCAGGCCCCGAGCCACGCGCCCGAGAGCGACAACGACTGAACCTTCAGCGGCACGAGCATGCCCACGCTGGGCACAAAAAAAATCAACACGAGGAAGGACACGAACGACCAGCCGCGCTCTGTGGGGATCTTCCACTTGGCCGCCAGGCCGGCGCGCAGATCGGTCATCCAGCTGGCCACCGAGCGTGAAGCCCGCACGCTCATCGGCAGCTCGATGCGTGAGGCCAGCAGGCAGGCCAAGGCCAACAGACCCGCGTTGACCCACAGCGCGGTGGCCGTGCTGCCCACCGCGAGCAAGGCTCCACCGGCCACCGGGCCGAACAAGCGGCCCAAGGCCTGCGCGGTGCGCTGGTAACCCAGGCCTTCGTTCAACTGCTCGGGCGGCAGCATTTCGGCGGCGATGCTCATCGTCACCGGTGTCATGACGGCCATCGCCACCTGCTGCAACACCCCCAGCAGGATGATCCATTCGATGCGGTAGACACCACCCTGCGCCATCGACGCCAGCAGCAGGCTCTCGACCAGCAGCGCCACCAGCCCGAGCGTGAGCAGCAAGCGCTTGGACACCCTGTCCCCCAGCGGCGAGAGCAGCGGCAGCGAAAAAAATGCCACCGCCGCCAGCAGCGACGCGTACAGCGCGATGTGGGTCGCCCCACCTTCATGCGCAATCCACCAGGGCACCGCCACGTAGCCGACCATGGTCGACAGCAAGGTCAGTCCATCACTGACCAGCAGCGACCTGAACGGCCTGCCCAGCCGGTTCCAGCCTTCGAGCTTGGCTTTAAACAAGGGCCTGCGGCTGCGCAGCCACGGGCGGCAGCGGCTCGTCGTCTTCGGCCTCTTCACCGAGGAAACCGCCACTCTGGTGCGCCCACAGCCGCGCGTACAGACCTCCCTGCGCGAGCAGGCTGCGGTGGTCGCCCTCTTCGACGATGCGGCCCTTGTCGAGCACCACCAGCCTGTCCATGGCGGCGATGGTGCTCAGGCGGTGCGCGATGGCCACAACCGTCTTGCCTTCCATCAGGCGGTAGAGGCTCGCCTGGATGGCGGCTTCGACTTCGGAGTCGAGCGCGCTGGTGGCTTCGTCGAGCAACAGAATCGGCGCGTCTTTCAGCATCACGCGCGCGATGGCGACACGTTGCCGCTGACCACCCGACAACTTGACGCCGCGTTCGCCTACATGCGCGTCGTAGCCCTGGCGGCCCTTGGCATCGGCCAGGCCCAGGATGAACTCGTGCGCCTCGGCGCGCAGCGCGGCGGCCAGCATCTGCTCTTCGCTGGCATCGGGCCGGCCGTAGAGGATGTTGTCGCGCACCGAGCGGTGCAGGAGCGAGGTGTCTTGCGTGACCATGCCGATCTGCGCACGCAGGCTGTCTTGCGTGACGTGGGCGATGTCGTGGCCGTCGATCAGCACGCGGCCCTGCGCCACGTCGTGAAAGCGCAGCAGCAGGTTCACCACCGTCGATTTGCCAGCGCCTGAGCGGCCCACCAACCCGATCTTTTCACCGGGGCGGATGTGCATAGAGAGTTTGTCGATCACCGGTTTGGCCTCGGGCCCAGTGGCGCCGTAGGCAAAGCTCACCTGCTCGAAATGCACTTCACCCCGGCTCACGGCCAAGGGGCGTGCATCGGGTGTGTCGACCACGGCGAGCGGGCGCGACAAGGTGGTGATGCCGTCTTGCACCGTGCCGATGTGCTCGAACAGGGACGCCATCTCCCACATCATCCAGTGCGAGATGCCGTTGAGCCGCAGTGCCATGGCGGTGGCAGCCGCCACCGCGCCGACACCCACATCGCCTTTTGTCCATAGCCACAGCGCGGCGCCGGTGGTGCCCACGATGAGCAAGACCGACAGCGCGTGGTTGACCACCTCGAATGCGGTAATCAACCGCATCTGGATCTTCACCGTCTCAAGAAACTCTTCCATCGCGCTGCGGGCATAACCGGCCTCGCGCCCCGCGTGGGAAAAGAGCTTCACGGTGGCGATGTTGGTGTAGGCGTCGGTGATGCGCCCGGTCATCAGCGAGCGTGCGTCGGCCTGTTTTTGTGCCACCTGCCCGAGCTTGGGCACGAAGAAGTACAGGGCTCCGGCGTACAGCGCCAACCAGCCGAGCACCGGCAGCAGCATCCACAACGCAAAGCTGCCCAGCAACGCCAGCAGCGTGACGAAATAGATCACCACGAACACCGCCAGGTCGGCCACGATGAACCATGCGTCGCGCACCGCCAGCGCCGTTTGCATCACCTTGGTGGCCACACGGCCGGCGAACTCGTCTTGATAAAAGCTCATGCTCTGGTTGAGCATCAGGCGGTGGAAGTTCCAGCGCAGCACCATCGTGAAGTTGCCACCCAGCGTGAGGTGCTTGAGCGCCGTCTGCAGGGCCACCAACACAATGCTGGCCACCAGCACGCCGATCAACCACAGCAGCGACGTGCGCTCCTGCGCCCACAGCTGCGACGGCGCCACCTTGGCGAGCCAGTCGACGATGTTGCCCATGAAGCTGAACAGCAGCGCCTCGAACGCGCCAATGGCTGCCGACAGCAGCGTCATGCCCAGCAGATACGGTCGCAAGCCCCGGGTGCCTGCCCACAGAAAAGCCAGGAACGATTTGGGTGGCGGTACGGGTTCGGCGGCAGGAAACGGGTGAACCAACGACTCGAAAAAACGAAACAAGAAAGCCCCTTGGTATCGGTTGCAGCCCGCAAGGTTAGCGGATGTGTCTTCCGGATAATCGCCGATCGTCATGCCCCTCTTCATACCAATCACCGTCCGGCCCAATCTTCGCAGCGTGCTGCTCGCCCTGGCCGGCGCGGCGCTGCTGTGCACACTCGCGGTGGGCACCACACTGGCCGTTCTGTATCAACAACTGCCCGAGCTCGGCATGCTGGTCGACTACCAGCCGCGCCAGCCGCTGCGGGTGTTCACACGTGATGGCGTGGAGATCGGCGAGTTCGGTGCCGAGCGGCGCTACTACCTGCCCATCACCCACACGCCCAAGCTGATTCAAGACGCGGTGCTGGCGATTGAAGACACCGGCTTTCGCGACCACCCCGGCGTCAGCATCAAGGGCACGCTGCGCGCGGCGGTGGCCAACCTGTGGCGCTCACGCAGCCAGGGCGGCTCGACCATTACGCAGCAGGTGGCACGCACCTTCTACCTGTCGTCGAAAAAGTCTTATGCGCGCAAAGTGCGTGAGGCGCTGCTGGCCATCAAGATCGAACGCCGTCTGAGCAAGGATCAGATCCTCGAGCTCTACATGAACCAGATTTACATGGGCCAGCGTGCCTATGGCTTCGAGGCGGCGGCGCAGTCGTATTTCGGCAAGCCGCTCACGCTGCTGTCGGTGGCAGAGAGTGCGCTGCTGGCCGGAGTGCCCCAGAACCCGCGCTACGCCAACCCGGCCACCAGCCTGGAGCGTGCGCGCAAACGCCAATTGCTGGTGCTGGAGCGCATGCGCGCCACCCAGGTCATCACACAAAAGCAGTTCGATCTTGCAAAGGCCGAGCCGCTGCGAATCCAGCGCCGAAACGACACCGCCTTGCACGCCGAACACGTGGCCGAGATGGTGCGCCAGACGGTGTATGCGCGTTATGGCGAGCAGAGCTACAGCCTGGGCCTGAAGGTCACCACCTCATTGCGCGCCGCTGATCAACTGGCCGCCTACCGTGCGCTGCGCAAGGGTGTGATCGACTACGAACGCCGCCAGCCCTACCGTGGCCCCGAAGACGAAGAAGACCTGCCCGACGGTCTGGCCGCCGACGACCCGGCCGTGGCGCAACTGCTCGCCGACCACCCCGACGACGACGACCTGCACGTAGCCCTGGTCAGCGAAGCCGGCCCGCGCGGCGTGGTGGTCACACTGGCCACTGGCGAGGTGGTGAACATCAGCGGCGAAGGCCTGCGGCCGGCGCAGAGCGGCCTGTCACCACGCGCCAAGGCGGCGCTGCGCATTCGCAGAGGCTCGGTGATACGCGTAGCACAAGACGGCAAGAATTGGTTCGTCAGCCAGTGGCCCGAGGTGCAAGGCGCGCTGGTGGCGCTCGACCCGCGCGGCGGCCGGGTGCGGGCACTGGTGGGCGGTTTCGACTTCAGCCGCAACCAGTTCAACCATGTGACACAGGCCTGGCGCCAACCGGGTTCGAGCTTCAAGCCCTTCTTGTACTCGGCCGTGCTTGAACACGGCGTGATGCCCGGCACCCTGATCAACGACGCACCGCTGCCACCGAACGCCGACAACAGCGAGCCCGCCTGGGACCCGAAAAACTCCGACGATCAGTACGACGGCGCCATCACCCTGCGCGAAGCCCTGGCGCGTTCGAAGAACCTGGTGACGATCCGCCTGGTGCAACTGCTCGGGCCCGACACCGCGCGCCAATGGGCCGCCCGCTTTGGCTTCGAACCCGCCCGCCAGCCCGCCGACCTCACGCTCGCGCTCGGCTCGGGTGGCACCACGCCACTGCAGCTGGCGGGTGCGTACACGGTGCTGGCCAATGGCGGCTACAGCGTGCAGCCGGTGGTGATCGAACGCATCAGCAACGCACAAGGCGCCACACTCTTCGAAGCCGCGCCGCTGCCCTTGAACGAGGTGGAGCGCGAAGCCACCCGCGTGGTGCCGGCACGCAACGTCTACCTCACCAACACGCTGCTGCAGGAGGTGACCCGCAGCGGCACCGCCGCACGTGCACAGGCCCAGCTCAAGCGCACCGACCTGTACGGCAAGACCGGCACCACCAACGACGCGGTCGACACCTGGTTCGCCGGCTTCCAGCCCGGCGTGGCAGCGGTGGTTTGGATGGGCTACGACAGACCGCGCAGCCTGGGGTCGCGTGAATCAGGTGGTGGCTTGTCGCTGCCGATCTGGATCGATTACATGCGAACAGCTTTGCAAGGTGTACCCGAGCAGAGCATCGAGGCGCCCGAGGGCCTGGTGCTCGTCGACGGCGAGTGGCTTTACAGCGAGTGGGCAGCCGGCGGCCAGCGCACGCGCATTGGGTTTGACGAAGCGGTGCCCGAGCCCGCGAAACCTTAAGCGGTCTTGCGCAGGCCCCAAAGTTTCTGCGCCAGCGTCACCACCACCAGTGTGAGCGCGCCTGCTACCACACCCACCAGCGCATCGAGCAGCGTAGGCGCGACGGCGCCCATCACACCACCCAGGCCCTGCGCAAATGACTCGATCGCATGGTGCAAGGCCGGCACGCCATGCGTAAGGATGCCGCCGCCCACAAGAAACATGGCGGCCGTGCCGGCGATGGTGAGGCCCTTCATCAGGTAAGGCGCGGCCTTGAGGATGACCTTGCCCACCGCTTCGCGCCAGCCCGGCGTGCGGCTGAGGTAGAGGCCCAGGTCGTCGAGCTTCACGATGCCGGCCACGAAGCCGTACACACCGATGGTCATGATGATCGCGATGCCGGCCAGCACCGAGAACTGCGTCAGCAGGCCCTTGTCGGCCACCGTGCCGAGCGTGATGGCGATGATCTCGGCCGAGAGGATGAAATCGGTGCGGATGGCGCCCTTGATCTTGTCTTTCTCGAACGCCACCAGATCGACCTCGGGCTTGGACAAGGCCTCGGACAGTTCGGCGTGATGGGCGGCATCTTCTGCCGCGCTGTGCATCAGCTTGTGGGCCAGTTTCTCGAAGCCTTCAAAACACAGGAACAAGCCACCCACCATCAAGAGCGGTGTCACCGCCCAGGGAATGAAGGCACTGATGGCAAGCGCCGCCGGTACCAAGATGGCCTTGTTCAGCGCCGAGCCCTTGGCCACGGCCCACACCACCGGCAACTCGCGCTCGGCGCTCACGCCCGACACCTGTTGCGCGTTCAGCGCCAGGTCATCGCCCAGCACGCCGCTGGTTTTTTTTGCCGCCACCTTGGTCAGGAGGGCCACGTCGTCGAGCACGGTGGCAATGTCGTCAAGCAGGGCGAGCAAGCTGGAGGCCATGGGGTTCAGTCGAGTGAGGGTTGTCGCGACGCAGCAAAATGCGCGCCGCCAGCACGGCGCGCATGGTACGCGAGCCGTCTGCCCCGCTCAGCCTCGGTTCAGGCTTTCAGATCGAGCAGCGACCCAAGCATCTCGCGCTCGACCACCACGGCGCGCAGGTTGGCCTTGAAGGTGTAGAGCGCCGTCATCTGCTGCACGGCTTCGGCTGCGAGGTCGGTGCCCGTCTCGTCGGCCCGCGTGATGCTGGTGGCCACGCCACCGCCTGCTTGTGTTTGCTGAATCACCTGCTGGCGGCGAAACGCCGGCGTCTGCACATTGGCGACGTTGTGCGCCGACACCCCCAGGCGGGTGGTGGCGGCGTTCATTGCGGAAACGGCGATGGCAGAAATGGAGTTCATAGGGGCCTCTCGCCAGCTGTATCGGCCGATAAGGCGCCGACTTGAGCCCCTTTTTGACTGACTGAATCAGCCGAGCGCCAGAAATTCCACCCAGTTGCCGTCCGGGTCTTCGACCATGGCGATCTTCACACCGGGGCGCAACTCGCGTTCTTTCATCACCACCTTGTGGCCCTTGTCGGCGCAGGCCAGCAACAGCTCGGCGATGTTGCTGACGGTGATGGTCCAGTAGCGGTAGCCACTACCGCCCTGCGGTCCGCCAGGTGCCGCCGGGGCCAGCGCCTTGTCGAGCACCACGACCTTGATCATGCTGTCGCCGCACAGCATCTGGTGCATCAAGCCGCCACCCGGCATGGGCATTTCACGCAGGTACTTAAAACCGAGCACGTCGCGGTAAAAAGCCAGCATGGCCGGCCCATTGGTGGTGACGATGCCGAGGTCGATCGCCTGTTTGGTCAACTGAACGCCCATGTCTCTCTTCCTTTGGTGGGGTTGGGGAAAGGCACACGGTAGCACCCTATGCTCTATAACACCCCCTGGGCGGCCTGAGCGGCCACCTCTCATCGACTTCACCGACACCCACACCAGCACGATGCCAGCCTCTGAGTCGCCCCAGGATTTCGGCCCTTCCACCCAGCAGTTCGACGCCGCCATGGCGCGAGACGCGCTGCCAGCCGGCACACGGCTCGGCGGCTACCAGATCATCGATGTGCTGGGCCGCGGCAGCTTCGGCATCGTCTACCTCGCGCTCGATTCGTCCTTGCAGCGCCAGGTGGCGATCAAGGAGTACCTGCCCACCGAGTTCGCCATGCGCTGCGAAGACCAGCAGGTGTGGGTGCAGCCCGGTGTCGACGTCAACGTCTACGCCGAGGGCAAGGCCGCGTTCCTGAACGAAGCCAAGCTGCTGGCGCGCTTCGATCACCCATCACTCGCGCGAGTTCACAGCTTCTGGGAAGAGAACCGCACCGCCTACATGGTGATGTCTTACTACGACGGGGCCACGCTGGCCGCCACACTGTCGGCCATGCCGCGCCCGCCCGACGAAGCCTGGCTGCGCGCCCTGCTCACGCCCCTGCTGGGCGCTTTGAGCATGCTGCATGCGGCAGAGTGCCTGCACCTCGACATCTCGCCCGAGAACATCATGGTGCTGGGCGACGGCAGGCCGGTGCTGCTCGACCTGGGCGTGGCCAATCGCCTGGCCACCGACAAGACACTGCGCCTCACCGCGCTGCTCAACCCGGCCTATGCACCCATCGAGCAATACAGCGAATCGGCCTCATTGCCGCAAGGCCCCTGGACCGACCTGTACGCACTGGCGGGCGTGCTGCACTTCGCAATCACTGGCCGGCCGCCGGCACGGGCCACAGTGAGAGCGGTGGAAGACCCGCAGCACCCGCTCGCGGAAACCGTGCTCGCGCTGAAGGAGCAATTCCCCGGGCTCAGCTACAGCGCCTCGTTTCTTGCCGGCATTGACTTGGCACTCTCGGTCAAGCCGCGCGACCGGCCGCGTGATGTGGCGGACTTTCAAAAGGCGCTCGATCGCACGCCACCGCCAGTTGGCCCCGCAGCTGCGCATGCGCCTGCCCCTGCCAGCGGCAGACGCACCGAACCGGCGTTCATGGCCACGAGCTCGGCTCAAGCTGTATTCAGCAGCACCTCGCCCGGCGACACCACCGAGCCCGAGCGCTCCAGCCTGTCGTTATGGCTGGCCGGGCTTTTTGTCGTCGCGCTCATGGCCATGGGCGTGTGGCTTTGGACGCAGTGGCAACCACAATCGACCCTCGTCACCTCGGTGCAGTTGCCGCCCCCAGTGGCCATCACCTCGGCTGTGGGCGCCTCGGTGCCTGCGGACACACCCGCATCGGCCGTCGCCGTCGCTGTAACACCCCCCCTTGCCTCACCCACGGCGAGCGCAACAGACAGCCCGGCCGGCGAGGTGGCCACAGTGCCCCTGTCGGTGGCATCGGCTGCCCCGCCCGCAGCAGCCGAACCACCCGCA
>JACMKJ010000440.1 GCA_014380155.1 Rhizobacter sp.
CGCGGCTCACGTTGAGCGGCAGGTCGGCACTGTCGATCACCCCCTTGACGAAGCGCAGGTAGACCGGCATCAGCGCTTCGGCGTCGTCCATGATGAAGACACGCTTCACATACAGCTTCACGCCACCGCGCTTGTCACGGTTCCACAGGTCGAACGGCGCCTTGGCCGGCACGTACAGCAGCTGCGTGTATTCGCTGCGGCCTTCCACGCGGTTGTGCGTGTAGGCGAGCGGCGCTTCGGTGTCGTAGCTGATCTGCTTGTAGAACTCGGCGTACTGCTCCGGCGTGATGTCGCTCTTGCTGCGCGCCCACAGCGCGGCGGCCTTGTTGACTGGCGCCCACTCGTCGGTGATCGTTTGTTCGGTCTTCTCCGGGTCCCACTCTTCCTTTTGCATCAGGATCGGCAGCGAGATGTGGTCGGAGTATTTGCTGATGATCGACTTCAGCTTCCAGGTGCTCAAGAACTCTTCTTCGCCATCACGCAGGTGCAAGATGATGTCGGTGCCGCGCTGCGGCTTGCTGATGGTTTCGACCTCGAAGTCCCCGCTGCCTTCGCTGCTCCAGCGCACACCTTCTTCAGTCGGCACGCCCGCGCGACGCGACTCGACCGTGATGCGATCGGCCACGATGAAGCCGCTGTAGAAGCCCACGCCAAACTGGCCGATCAGCTGTGCGTCTTTTTTCTGCTCACCTTCGAGCTTGTTCATGAACTCGCGCGTGCCGCTCTTGGCGATGGTGCCCAGGTGGGCCACCGCTTCGTCGGCCGACATGCCGATGCCGTTGTCGCAGATGGTGATGGTCTTGGCCTCTTTGTCGTAGCTGACCCTCACCTCCAGGCTGGGCGCGTCTTCGTACAAGGCGGCGTTGTTCAAGGCCTCGAAGCGAAGCTTGTCGCAGGCGTCCGATGCATTCGAGACCAGCTCACGCAGAAAAATCTCTTTGTTGGAGTAGAGCGAATGCGTGACGAGGTGCAGGATCTGCTTGACCTCGGCCTGGAAGGAAAGGGTTTGTTTGTTCATGGTGGTCTGGGTCTGTTGAGACGGTCACTGCGCACGTTGCCTGCATCGGCCGCGCTGAGAGGTAGAGGCCACCGGCCCGTTTTCAAGAGGGGGCGTGGCACGAGGGCCGGATCATAAGGACAAGCCCCTCGAATTTTCGCGGAGACCGCCGTTTCAACGGGCGTCCCGGGCTACCATCCGCCCCCGTTCTTGACTGGCGCATGCACTGCCTGACTCCCATGCCCTTCATGACCCAGCTCGACAACTGGCTCACACCGGCCACCGGTTCCGCCGAGCCCCTCTGGACGCTGGACGGCCTGCGCGGCGCCGACCCCGTGCTCGGGTTCGCGCTGGTGATGCTGGTCGCCGTGGTGCTGGCCGAGTTCCTGAACCGCCGGCTGCGCTTGCCGCGCATGTTTGGCTACATGCTCACCGGCGCCCTGGCCAGCCCGCTCGCACTGCGCCTGCTCGACCGCACCGAGCTCGACCCCTGGAAGCCCATCATCGACCTCGCCATCGGCGTGCTGGTGTTCGAGCTGGGCAGCCGCATCCGCCCCCGCTGGCTGATCGACAACCCCTGGCTCGCGTTCACCTGTGTGCTTGAAGGCCTGCTTGCCGGCCTGTGCGTGACAGTGGCTCTGGTGGCACTCGGCGCGCCGCCCACCTCGGCGTGGCTGGCTGGCGCCGCAGCGATGTCGACCTCGCCCGTCATCATTCTGGTGCTGGTGCACGAGGTGCGTTCGCGCGGGCAGGTCACCGAGCGGCTGCTCATCATCACCGCCATCAACAGCGCGCTCAGCATGCTGGCCCTGAAGGCCTGGCGTGTGGCCACCGCAGTCGACACCGCCAGCCTGAGCGCCGAGTTGCTGCCGGTGGCAACCGATGCGGTGCTCGTCATCGGCGGCTCCTTCCTGCTCGGCGCGACCGCGGGCCTGCTGTTGGCCAAGCTGACCCAGCCTTTGCGCGACGCCGCCGCAGCGCCCGTGCTGCAGATCGCGCTGGTGATCCTGGCCGCGATGCTGGCCGCGCAGTGGACACTGTCGCCGCTGCTCGCCCTGCTGGTGGCCGGCATGGTGGCGCGTTCGCGCATGGGCCACGCGTTGACGGTCGAGCCGCACCTGGGGTCGGCCGGTGCGGTGCTCACGGTGCTGCTCTTCATTGCGATGGGCATGTTGTTCACGCTCGATGGTGTGACCACTCTGTGGCCCTGGGTGCTGGCCATCGTGCTGGCTCGCCTGCTGGGCAAGGGCATCGCGGTGGCCTTGTTGGCCCGGCTCAGCGCGCTCGGTTGGCGGCAGGCCGCGGCGCTCACGCTCGCGCTGCAGCCCATGAGCAGCCTGGCGGTTCTGTTGGCGGCCGACACCTTCGGCTGGTCGACGCAGCTCCCTGGCGTGGCCGGCAACGTGTTGCAGGCCTTGCTGATCGCCACCACGCTCTTGCACCTGCTGGGGCCGGTGCTGACCCAATGGTCGCTGCGCTTCCTGGCGGCCGAGTGCCCGCCCCCGCCCCTCAAGGGAGCCTGAGATGTCACTCGCCGAATTCACCACCTCCGAGCCGCTCACCTTGGGTGTCGAGTTGGAGCTGCAGCTCGTCAGCACGCACGACTACGACCTCTCTCCCCAAGCGCAAGACCTGCTGCGCGAACTCGACAAACACACCGGCGCCTGGGACGTGAAGCCCGAGATCACGCGCAGCATGATCGAGATCGGCACCTCCATCCAGCGCCAGCACGCGCCGCTGCTGGCCGAGTTGACCGACCTCAAACAGCAGCTCTCGCGCGCCGCCCGCAAGCTCAACATTGGCATCGCCGGTGGCGGCACCCACGCTTACCAGCAGTGGAGCGACCAGCAGATCTTCCCGACCGAACGGTTTCACTACATCAGCGAGCTGTACGGCTACCTCGCCAAGCAGTTCACGGTGTTCGGCCAACACGTCCACGTGGGCTGCGAAAACGGCGACACCGCCTTGTGGCTCCTGCATGCGCTGTCGCGCTACGTGCCGCACTTCATCGCGTTGAGCGCTTCTTCACCTTATGTGCAAGGTGTGGACACCGGCTTCAACTCGGCGCGGTTGAACTCGGTGTTCGCCTTCCCGCTGTCGGGCCGCGCACCCTTCGTCACCACCTGGGAAGGTTTTGGCGAGTACTTCGACAAGATGACCAGCACCGGCGTCGTGCAGTCGATGAAAGACTTCTACTGGGACATCCGCCCCAAGCCCGAGTTCGGCACCATCGAGCTGCGTGTGTGCGACACGCCGCTGAGCGTCGACAAGGCGGCCGCGCTCGCCTGCTACCTGCAGTGCATCTGCCGCTACCTGCGCGAAGAAAAGCCGTTCGAGCCGAGCGAAGACGACTACCTCGTCTACACCTTTAACCGCTTCCAGGCCTGCCGCTTCGGGCTCGACGGCGAGATCGTCGACCCCAAGACCAAACAGCGGCACAAGCTGCGCGACGACATCTTGCGCACCCTCGCGCGTGTCGACGAACACGCGCTCGACCTGCAGGCGCTCGACGCCAGCAACCTGATCCGCGAAACCCTGTTCGAGGGCAACGATGCGAGCTGGTTACGCCAGCGCCGCCAGGGCGGCGTGCCCTTGTCCGCAGTGGTCGAAGACGCCACGAAACGCTGGATGGGCTGACGCATTTGCGCCAACACCTGCACTGGATGGCCGCCGATGTCAGTGCAGCTTGATGCGCGGCCGGTAGGTGCGGTCCAGCATCTCGGCGAGCGTGATGAGCAGCGTCTTGCGCACGCCGCCCAGCGCAAACTGGTGCTGCTTGTGCAAGCCCCAGTACATGAACTGCGCGAGCCGCCCTTCGATGAAGAGGCTGCCACGTGTGAGGCTGCCCATCAGGCTGCCCACTGACGAGTATTCAGAGAGCGACACCAGCGAGCCCTGGTCCTTGTAGACGAAGGGCACCACGGGCTCGCCGTTCATCAGCCGGGGCAATGCCTTCACCAAATACATGGCCTGCTGATAGGCGGCCGCGGCGCGCGGCGGAACCCAGGTGCCATCGGGTTGCTGGCAAGCCGCACAGTCACCAAACGCGAAGATGTGTTCGTCGCGCGTGCTTTGCAGGTTGCCGTTGACCATCAGCTGGTTGAGGCGGTTGGTCTCAAGCGGCTTGTCGCCACCGATGCCATTCAAAAAGTCAGCAGCCTTCACACCCGCCGCCCACACACAAAGCGTCGAGCCGATGACCTTGCCGCTGGCCATCTTCAAACCCTCGGCGGTGACCTCGATCACCTTCTCGTTGGTGTGCACCTCGATGGCGAGCTTGCGCAGCTCGCGCACCGCCGCTTCGCTCAGCCGCTCGGGCAGCTGCGACAGCAAACGCGGCGCCGCTTCCACCAGGACAATCTGCAAGTCTTTTTCGGGGTGGATGTGATCGAGCCCGAAATTGGCCAGCACACGCGCCGCCGCATGCAACTCGGCCGCCAGCTCCACGCCGGTCGCACCGCCACCGACGATGGCCACCGTGAGGCGCCCACTGCCCGCCACACGCGGCACGCTTTGCGCGCGGATGCAGGCGTTGAGCAATCGGTCGTTGAATCGTTTGGCGGCCTGCGGGCTGTCGAGCTTGATGGTGTGCTGCGCGGCACCCGGTGTGCCGAAGTCGTTGGTCTGGCTCCCAACAGCAATCACCAGCGTGTCGTAGGCCACCAGCTGGTCGGGTGTGATCTCTGCGCCGGTGTCGTCGTAACTCGCAGCGAGCTGCACCGTCTTGTTCACACGGTCGATGCCGACCAGGTGCCCCAATCGAAACTTGAAATGGTTCCAGCGCGCCTGCGCCAGGAATTCGATCTCTTCGGCATGGGTGTCGAAGCTGCCAGCGGCCAGCTGGTGCAGGAGCGGCTTCCAGACGTGGGTGCGTGCGGCGTCGACGAGCGTCACTTCGGCCAGTTTCTTGCGGCCCAGGCGCTTGCCCAGCTGGGTGGCGAGTGCGAGGCCTCCCGCCCCGCCCCCCACGATCACGATGCGATGCATTGTTGTTCTTCCCGTTGGATGCCGCGCGAATCTCGCGCGCACGGGGAGATGATAGTCGAGCGAACGATCGTGCTTTTTTGGCCGTCGGCTCAGTTGGCGAAGGCAGCGATGCCGGTCTGCGCCCGGCCCAGGATCAACGCATGCACGTCGTGCGTACCTTCGTAAGTGTTCACCACTTCGAGGTTCACCAGGTGGCGTGCCACACCGAACTCGTCACTGATGCCGTTGCCACCCATCATGTCGCGCGCCAGGCGGGCGATGTCGAGGCTCTTGCCGCAGCTGTTGCGCTTCATGATCGAAGTGGTCTCGACCGCCGCCGTGCCTTCGTCTTTCATGCGACCCAGGCGCAGACAGCCTTGCAGGCCCAGCGTGATCTCGGTCTGCATGTCGGCCAGCTTCTTTTGAATGAGCTGGTTGGCCGCAAGCGGGCGGCCGAACTGCTTGCGGTCGAGCACGTACTGGCGTGCACGGAACCAGCAGTCTTCGGCCGCGCCGAGTGCGCCCCAGGCGATGCCGTAGCGGGCGGAGTTGAGGCAGGTGAACGGGCCCTTGAGCCCCTGTACCTCGGGGAAGGCGTTCTCCTCGGGGCAGAACACGTCCTCCATCACGATCTCGCCGGTGACGGAGGCGCGCAGGCCCACCTTGCCGTGTATCGCTGGAGCCGTGAGGCCCTTCCACCCTTTTTCCAGGACGAAGCCGCGGATCTGTCCGCCGTCGTCCTTGGCCCAAACCACGAACACGTCGGCGATCGGGCTGTTGGTGATCCACA
>JACMKJ010000441.1 GCA_014380155.1 Rhizobacter sp.
GCCTTGGGGTCGTCGTCGACCACCAGCACACGCGCGTCGATCGAAGGCTCGTCGAGCCCGGCTGCGGCCAGCGCGGCCAGCAGCTCGGCCTGCGTCACCGGCTTGACCAGCACCTGCGCCGCACCGAGCGCAAAGCCGCGCTGAGCTTCGTCGGTGATGGAGACGATGACCACCGGAATGTGGCTGGTGTCAGCGCGGTCTTTCAGGTGGGCGAGCATGTCCCAGCCGTCCATGCCGGGCAGGATGATGTCGAGCACCAGCGCCGCCGGCCGCAGCTCGGCGGCGCGCGCGAGGCCGTCTTCGGCGCTGCGCGCGAACTCCACGCGGTAGCCCTGCGACTGCAATTGCAGGCGCATCAGGTTGGCGGCGCGGGGGTCGTCTTCGACCACCAGCACCAAAGGCCCCACCCCTTGCACCGCACCGTTGTGAGCCGGCGTGTTCGCCACCAGCGGCGGCTGGACCATGGCCACCTCGTCGGCCACCTCGCGCCACGGCAGCCACACGGTGAACACCGAACCGCCGCCTTCTCGGCTGTGCACCATCAGGCCTCCCCCATGCAACTCGGCCAGGCGCTTGACCATGGTCAGGCCGAGGCCGGTGCCTGCGTACTGGCGAGAAAGAGCCGAGTCGATCTGCACGAAGGCCTGGAACAGCTGCTGCAGGTTGTCGGGCGAGATGCCGATGCCGCTGTCGCTCACGCGGATCTCCAGGTAGTGCTCGCAGCCCATCTCGGCCGGCGGGAACACCCGCGTGTCGGGCGTGACATGGACCGCCCTCACCTGCGCGGCGCGGACACGGTCGAACGACAAGCCCACGGTGCCGCCCTCGGGGGTGAACTTGAGCGCGTTGGAAACCAGGTTGTAGACGATCTGCTTGGCCTTGCGCAGATCGATGCGCAGGCGGCCGAGCCCGGGCGGGCACACGCTGGTGAAGCGCACACGGGCCGAAGACGCGCGCTCGCGCAGCACCGACATCGCGCTCGTGGCGAGCTGCGACGGCTCGCCCGCTTCGAGCTCCAGCGGCACGTGGCCGGCCTCGACCTTGGAGAGGTCAAGAATGTCATTGATGAGCGACAGCAGGTGCTTGCCGCTGGAATGAATGTCGCCCACGTATTCGAGCTGCTCGACGGCCAGCGGCCCGGTGAGCCCGTCTTTCATGATCTCGGAGAAGCCAATGATCGCGTTCAAGGGCGTACGCAACTCGTGCGACATGTTGGCCAGGAACTCGCTCTTCATGCGGTTGGCGCGCTCCAGCTCGGCGTTCTTGCGCTGGATGTCTTCACCGCGGCTGCGCAGCTGCTCGGCCAGCAAGGCGAGCTCTTCGAGCTGACCCAGGTTGTGCAAGGCCACGGCGAGCTGCGCGCACAAGCGGCTCACGAATTCGCGGTCGCGCTCTCCCAGGTGCGCGCTTGCGGCGAGGGCCAGCACGCCCAGCAGGCGGCCCTGGTGTTGCACCGGGCACATCAAGACCGCAGCGGGATGCAGCGTGGCCAGGCCGGTCTCGATGCGCAGGCCGGTGGTGGCGTCGAAGCCTTCGATGTAGACCGGCCGGCCGTCACGCGCGGCTGCGCCGATGGCGCCTTCGTCCATGCGCAAGCTGGTCTTGATGTCGCCCGGCGCACCGTGCGACGCCACCAGCCGCAAGGCGCCACCCCACTCTTCATGCATGTAGAACGCACTAACAGGGAACAGCGGGTTCTCGGCCAGCAGCGCCAAGCTGCCGTCGAGCACCGCCTCGCGCTTGTTCTCGGCGTTGTAGAGCGTGAGCGCATTGGCGTGGCTGGCGTCGTAGGCGCGCTCCTCGGCCACCTGAATCTCGGCCTTCTCACGCGCCTGCAGGTCGCGGTACATGCGCCAGAAGATGGTCGGCAGCAAGACCAGCAGCAAGGCGACGAACACCCCGAAGACCACGGTCGTGGCGCGCGCCCGGTCTCGCTCGGTGGCCTCGCGTTGCGCGAGCAGGCGCTCTTCTTCGACACTCATCGCATCGATCAGTGGGCGAATGCTGCTCAGCACCTGCGCGCCGAGGTCGATGCGCTGCTCGGGCGAGTAGTCGGTGCCGTTGACAATCAGCGCTTCGCTCTGTCGGTAAAGCTGCTGCCGTACCTCCAGCTCGCGGCGCAGGTCGCGCAGCCGTGCGGTCTGCTCGGGGTTGTCGGCGGAAAGCCGCGCCAGCTCGGCCAGCCCCATGGCCAGCGACTCCACCGCCACGTTGCGCTCGCTGCGGTAAAGCGTGTTGCGTGTGGCCAGAAAAGCCCGCTGGCCGGCCTCGGCGCGGTAGAGGCTCGACTCGAGTTGGTTGATGACGCTCTTGACCTGGTGGGTTTGGCTCACATAGGCCGCTGCCGCAACAGTCTGCCGCGCAAAATTCCAGGCAAAACCCGCCAACACGACGACCACGAGCGCCGCTGTCAGCATGCCGAACATGGCAGATTGTTGAGTCGACAGTCGTCTCATCGAGTCTCCCTGTAGGACACACCGTAGCGCCCGGCTTCGCTCGCTTCAACTGACACATGTGTCAGGGCGAGTCGCCAGCAAGGTCAATCAGTGACGCAACACTGCGGCCTGCGTAGCATGCGCCGATTCACGCCGATGTCATCAGCAATCTCTAAGGTCTGACAGTCCCACCACTTCGAGGAGGCTGATCATGAAAGACTGGAAAAGAGCGCGGGCCGCACAACTGGCCCTGGTCATCGCCGCCGCCTGCGCGGCCTGCGCCCAGCCCGCCGCGGCAGA
>JACMKJ010000442.1 GCA_014380155.1 Rhizobacter sp.
GCGCGGCGCGGGCATGCGCGGCCGACAGGCCATTGCCGGTGGCCACGCGCGCAAACGCCAGCGCCAGTTGGCGCAGCGGGATGGCGTAGGTGGGAATGGCACAACCATCGGTGCCACGCGGTGCGGCGGAAAGATCGAAACCGGTGGCCGCCTGCAGCGCGGCCGTCACCTCGCGCATCACCGCATGCCTGGGCTGCACATACCCGCTGAAGAAGCCGCGCAGGTCGGTTGTGCCACCATGCATCGCGCAGGCGAGGCACGCAAAGCCCGCGTGTTTGCCCGAGCAGTTGTTGTGCAACGCGGTGGGCTCCTCACCCGCTGCGGCGAGCGCGCGCGTCGCCTTGTCGTAGCCCGGCCAGTGCCCACCGCACTCCAGCGCGGTCACGTCGAGCCCGGCCTTGGCCAGCATGCCGGCGGCGGTCTGCACGTGCAGCGGTTCGCCGTTGTGCGAGGCGCAGGCCAGCGCCAGCTCGGCGTCACTCAGGCCCAATTGGTCGGCCGCGCCGCTCGCGATGAGCGGCAGCGCCTGCAGCACCTTCACCGCCGAGCGTGGGAACACGAGGCGGGCGATGTCGCCGATCTGGGCGAATATCGCACCGTCGGCATCGATCACGGCCAACGCGCCCGTGTGTTGCGATTCAACGTGACCACCGCGTGTCACTTCAACCAGGATGGGGTTCATGGCGCTCAATGTAGCGCGGGCACAATCGACGGCTTCATGTCCCTCTTCGCCCTGAGCCTCGTTCTGGTTGCTGCCTTGCTGCACGCGGTGTGGAACGTGGTGGCCAAGAAGGCGGGCGGCGACAGCCGTTTTTCGCTGCTGCTCACGCTCTTCATGGTCGTGCTCTGGTCGCCACTCGGGCTGTGGCTGGCTTGGGAGGCGGTGCCACGCTGGGGCTGGGTGGAATGGACGGCCGTGGTGGCGAGCGGGGCGGCCAACCTGGCGTACTTCCACACGCTGCTGCGCGGGTATGCGCGCAGCGATCTGAGCGTGGTCTATCCGGTGGCGCGTGGCACCGGGCCGCTGCTGGCATCCCTTGGCGCACTCTTGCTGCTGGGCGAGTCGATGAGCTGGTTCGGCGGCGTCGGCTTGCTGCTCGTGGTGGTGGGCATCTTTCTTGTGGCGGGTGGAACGGCCGTGTGGATCCGGGTCAACGACAGCGAGCAGCGCGCGCGGGTGATCGCAGGCGTGGGGTGGGGCGCGGCCACGGGTCTTTTCATCGCCACCTACACCTTGATCGATGGCTACGTGATCAAGGTGCTCGCGGTTCAGCCGGTGCTCTACACCTACTTCTGCAACGTGGTGCGTTTGCCCATGCACATGCCGGCCGGGTTGCGCGACCTGCCGGGTTTTGTGAGCGCCTGCCGCGCGCAGTGGAAGCACGCGTTGCTGATTGCGGTGATCGCCCCCACGGCCTATGTGCTGGTGCTTTATGCGGTGCAGCTCGCGCCGCTGTCGCACGTGGCGCCTGCGCGCGAGGTGTCGATGTTGTTTGCTGCCTTGTTGGGAGGCAAGCTGCTCGGCGAGGGTGACCGTGGCTTGCGCATCGTCGGCGCAGCCTTCATTGCGCTGGGTGTGGCCGGCCTGGCGCTGGGATGACGAACACCATGTTGCTTGCAGGCATCGACTTCACCAGCCGCCCCACGCGGCGCAAGCCGATCACGGTGGCGCTGGGCGCGCTGGAGCACGGCGTGCTGCGGCTCGCGCGGGTCGAGGCGCACGACAGCTTCGAAGGTTTGTCAGCTTGGCTGCGCACACCGGGGCCGTGGTTGGCGGCCTGCGACTTTCCGTTTGGCCTGCCGCGTGAGCTGGTCGAGTCGCTGGGCTGGCCGCTGGAATGGTTGCCCTTGATGCGCCACTACACCGCCTTGTCGCGTGAGGAGATCCGCAACACCTTTGCCGCGTTTTGCGATGCACGGCCGGTAGGGGCGAAGTTTGCGCACCGTGCGTGCGACGCGCCGGCGGGGTCGTCGCCCTCGATGAAATGGGTCAACCCGCCGGTTGCTTACATGCTGCATGCGGGCGTGCCCTTGCTGATCGACGCCGGGGTGTCCATGCCGGGCCTGCACGGCGGCGACGCGCAGCGGGTGGCGCTGGAGGGCTACCCGGGCTTGTTGGCGCGTGAGCTGATCGGGTCGCGGTCGTACAAGAGCGATGACAAGTTGAAGCAAACGCCCGAGCGCCTGATTGCCCGCAAAGACGTGCTCGAGGCGCTGGAGCAAGGCCGCACCCGGCTCGGCTTGCGGCTGCGCGTGTCGCATGCGCAACGCGATGCGCTGGTGGCCGATGCGTCGGGCGACGCGCTCGATGCCGTGCTGTGCCTGATGCAGGCCGCCTGGGCGAGCGGCCAGCCGGCCTATGGCATGCCGGGGTCGATGGATGCCCTGGAAGGCTGGATCGTCACGGCGCCTGCGGGCTGAGCCACCGCGCCGTCAAGGCCGGTCTTTTGCGATCTGGCGGCACAACACGATCATCGGCAACAAGCCCACGGCGACGATGGCCAATGACGCCGTCGAGGCCTCGGCCAGCCGTTCGTCAGACGCCAGGCGATAGGCCTGCGTGGCCAGCGTGTCGAAGTTGAACGGGCGCATCACGAGTGTGGCCGGCAGCTCTTTCATCACGTCGATGAACACCAGCAGCCCTGCCGTCAACAAGCCGCGTCGCAACAGCGGCATGTGCACCCGCTGCAAGGTGCGCGCGGGTGTGAGACCGAGGCTGCGGGCGGCGTCGTCCATGTGGGGCGTGACGCGGTGCAGCGCCGCATCCACCGTCTGCAAGGCCGAGGCGAGAAAGCGCACCAGGCAGGCAAACACCAGCGCCGCGATGCCGCCGGTGAGCAGCAGCCCGCCTTGCCAGCCGAACTGCTGTTGCAGCCACTGCACCAGCAGGTTGTCGAACCGCGCCACCGGGATCAGCACCCCCACGGCGATCACCGAGCCGGGCAGGGCGTAGCCCATGCCGGCCGTCCAGTGGGCGAAGCGCGAAGCTGGGCGAGGGTCGAGCCGGCGCGCGTAGGCCACCAGCACCGCCAGGCCCACCGCGAGCACGGCGGTCAGCCCCGACACCAGCAGGCTGTTGCGCGACAGCTCGAAGAAGCGTGCGCCGAACTGCGCGTCACCCTCGGTCAGCGCCATTCGCAGCAACACCGCGCAAGGGAGCGCAAAGCCCACCAGCAAATTTCCGGTATACAGGAC
>JACMKJ010000443.1 GCA_014380155.1 Rhizobacter sp.
CAAGAACGCCGACAAGATCACGACGCTGTTCACCAAGGGCGAGGTGGCCGGCAGACGAGTCGGCGACCAGGGCACCGCGCCGAAGAAGGTGATGTACCTGGACAAGCCCGACAGCAAGACCTTCAGCGCCACACCCACGCAGTTCATGACGCTGATCCCCACCGTGTACAACGCCGACACGCTGGGCATTCGCCCCGACCTGATCAAGCGCCCGATCGAGTCGTGGAAGGAGCTGCTCAACCCGGAGTTCAAGGGCAAGGCCGCGATTCTCAACATCCCCAGCATCGGCATCATGGACGCCGCGATGGTGGTCGAGGCCTCGGGCATCTACAAGTACCCCGACAAGGGCAACATGACCAAGAAGGAAATTGATCTCACGATCAAGACCCTGATCGAAGCCAAGAAGGCCGGCCAGTTTCGTGCGCTGTGGAAAGACTTCAACGAAAGCGTGAACCTGATGGCATCGGGTGAGGTGGTCATTCAATCGATGTGGTCACCGGCCGTCACGGCCGTGCGCACCAAGGGCATTGCCTGCACCTTCCAGCCGCTGAAAGAAGGCTATCGCGCCTGGGCAGCCGGCTTCGGCGTGCCCAAGAGCGTCACCGGCAAGAAGGCCGATGGCGTGTATGAGTTCATCAACTGGTTCCTCGACGGCTGGGCCGGTGCATACCTCAACCGCCAGGGCTACTACAGCGCCGTGCTCGAGACCGCCAAGGCCAAGATGGAAGCCTACGAGTGGGCCTACTGGATGGAAGGCAAGGCGGCCACACAAGACATCAAGTCGCCTGGTGGCGACGTGTTGGCCAAAACCGGCAGCCTGCGCGACGGTGGCAGCTATGAGGCGCGCATGGGCGGCATCGCCTGCTGGAACGCGATCATGGATGAGAACGCGTACATGGTGCAGAAATGGAATGAATTCGTAGCAGCCTGAACGAGCACGGTATGAGCAGCACGAAGACCCTCCGACTCGGCGCTTGGCTGCAAGCCACGCCGTTCACGTTGGTCTTCGTGCTCTTCCTGGTGTTGCCGTTGCTGCTGGTGGCGGCCGTCAGCTTCTGGCGCGCCACCGACTACGAGCTGATCCCGGCCTTCAGCTTGCAGAACTACATCGACGTCTTCAACGGTTGCTCCAGCACCGAAGAGCTGTGCGTCACGCTCAAGACCTACCTCTCCACACTGAAGTTCTGCTTTCTCGTCTGGCTGATCACGCTGCTGATCGGCTTCATGGTGGCCTACTTCCTGGCCTTTCATGTGCGCTCGGTGGGCGCGCAGACACTGCTCTTCATCCTGTGCACCGTGCCGTTCTGGACGTCCAACGTCATCCGCATGATCTCGTGGGTGCCGCTGCTCGGCCGCAACGGGGTAGTCAACCAGAGCTTGCAGAGCATCGGCGTCATCGACACCCCCATCGAGTGGCTGCTCTTCAGCGACTTCTCGGTGGTGCTGGCCTTCGTGCACCTGTACACCATGTTCATGATCGTGCCCATCTTCAACTCGATGATGCGCATTGACCGCGCGCTGATCGAAGCCGCACGTGACAGCGGCGCGAGCGGCTGGCAGACGGTGTGGAACGTGATCGTGCCGCTGTCGCGCACCGGCATCATCATCGGTTCGATCTTCGTCATCACCATCGTGATGGGCGACTTCGTCACCATCGGCGTGATGGGCGGCCAGCAGATCGCATCAGTCGGCAAGATCATCCAGGTGCAGACGTCCTACCTGCAGTTCCCGATGGCGGCGGCCAATGCCGTGATCTTGCTGGCCGTCACGCTGATGATGATCTGGGGCCTGACGCGCCTCGTCGACATTCGGAAAGAGCTATGAACGAAGGAAAGCGACCCGGCAGCTTCTACGCCCTGGCCTTCGTGTTTGGCCTGTTCGTGATCTTTCTCTATGGGCCGATGTTCACCATCTTCGTGTTGAGCTTCCAGGGCCCCGAAGGCGGCCTCACCTTCCCGATGCGCGGCGCATCACTGCACTGGTTCGGCAAGCTGTGGGAAGGCATGGGCGTGGTCGACATCGCCGCTGCCTTCCGCCGCTCGGTGGCGCTGGGCACGGTGGTGATGTTGTGCACCGTGTTGCTCGCGCTCGGCGCGGGCCTTGCCTTCCGCAAGAAGTTCTCGGGATCGGGGCTCTTGTTCTACACCTCGGTGGCGAGCCTGATCATGCCGTCGATCGTGGTGTCGCTGGGCATCGGTTTGCAGTTCCGCCTGATCGACACCACGGTGAAAACCGTGCTCGAAAGCATCGGCCTGGGTGGCTGGCTCGAAGGCTACGGCACCGCCATGGGCCTCTACACCTCGGCGCTCGGCGCCCACCTCACCTGGACGCTGCCCTTCGGCCTGCTCATCATGCTGGCGGTCTTCAACCGCTTCAACCCGGCCTATGAAGAGGCTGCCTCCGATCTCGGCGCCAGCCCGTGGCAAAGCTTTCGCCACGTGGTGCTGCCGCTGATCGCGCCCAGCCTGGTGGGTGTGGGCATGTTCGGCTTCACGCTCAGCTGGGACGAGATCGCCCGCACCTCGCAGGCCATCGGCGACGTCAACACATTGCCGCTGGAGCTGCAAGGCCTCACCAGCACCGTCACCACACCGGCCATTTATGCGCTCGGCACGGTGACCACCGTGGTCTCGTTCGCGGTGATGGGCGGCACCCTCGCGCTCATGAAGCTGCTCAAACGCAAGCCGCCGGCTCCGGCGCATTGACGACAATGCCGCATGCCTGCACGCCCCTCAGCTCTTGCGAAGCAGCCCACCGCGCCGGTTATGGCGGCCGACCGTGTTTATGAAGCGATCTATGCCGCGGTGATCGACCACCGGCTGGCGCCGGGCACGCGCTTGCGAGAAGAAGAGCTGGCCGACACCTTTGCCGTCTCGCGCACCCTCGTGCGCCAGGCGCTGCACCAACTGGCCCAAGACGGCGTGATCGTGCTGCGCCCCAACCGCGGTGCGCAGGTGGCCGAGCCCACGCGGCGAGATGGCGAGCATGTGTTCGACGCACGGCGAGTGGTCGAGTGCGAAGTCGCGCGCCGGCTGGTAGGCAAGCTGAGCGCCGAGCAGGTGGCCGAGCTCAAACACGTGGTCGAGGCCGAAGCGCGCGCCACCAAGTCGCAAAACAAACAAGAGGCGATCCGCCTGTCGGGCGAGTTTCACTTGAAGCTGGCGCAGATGAGCGGCAACCCGATTTTCGTGAGGCTGTTGGAAGAACTCTTGCCCACCACTTCGTTGCTGATGGCCTTGTACAAGGCGCCGGGTGAGCCGATGTGTGTGGCGCACAGCCACCGCACGCTGCTGCAAGTGATCTCCAAAGGTGGCACCGGCACGGCGGCGGGCACCGAGATGCGCCGGCATCTCAACGAGATCGAGCGTTCGCTGTCGCAGCCCACCGCCCGCACCGCGGCGCCTTTGCGCGACGTGTTCAAGTCTTACCGTGGCGCGGCCTGAACCCCATGGACATCGACTTCGCCACCCTCACCGAATACCAGCGCTACAAGCTGATGGCCAGCCTGATCGTGCCGCGGCCGATCGCGCTCATCACCACGCTGAGTGAAGGCGGCATCGTCAACGCCGCGCCCTTCAGCATGTTCAACATGCTGGGCGAAGAGCCGCCGATCGTGATGGTCAGCATCAACCGCCTGAACGACGGCAGCCTGAAAGACACCGCCGCCAACATCGTGCGCGAAAAAGAGTTCGTGGTGCACATCAGCGACGAAGCCATGGCCGCCAAGATGCACCGCTGCGGCGAGCGCCTGCCGTCTGACGTGAGCGAACTCGCGCACGTGGGGCTGACTGCGCTGCCATCGAAGGCCGTCAAACCACCCCGCATCGCCGAAGCGCCAGTGGCCTTCGAGTGCACGCTGTGGGAGACATTGGAGACCACCAGCCGCCAAATCTTCATCGGCCAGGTGCGTTGGCTGCATGCGCGCGAGGGGTTGATCGACACCGAGCTCTGGCGCGTGCGCCTGCAAGACTACTTTCCGGTGGCGCGCTTTGGCGCGAGCTACTACGTCAACACCCGCGAACGGTTTTCGCTCGACGACAAGACGCCGCAGGCCAACCCGATCGACGAGATGTGAACGGGCTGCGGTTCAGGCCCGGGTGAACCGGTGCACCCCGTCGCTGCCCACCTTCCGCACCAGCTTGCCGGTGTGCCACAGCGCGTTGAGGTGGGCGATCGACTCGCCCATCGCGAACGTGGTCTGGTGCAGATCGAGCTTGCGCTTGAACAGCACCATCAGCAGGTCGGCCGCGCTTTGCGGCGCTTCGGCGCAGGCTTGCAGCACCTCGGCGAAACGTTCGTCGTGGTGTGACTTCAGCTGGTCGATGCGTGTGTGCAGGCCGCGGAAGGGCTTGCCGTGCGAGGGCAGCACCAGCGAGTCGGCGGGCAGC
The DNA here is from genome assembly GCA_014380155.1 of Rhizobacter sp. Classification (GTDB taxonomy): domain Bacteria; phylum Pseudomonadota; class Gammaproteobacteria; order Burkholderiales; family Burkholderiaceae_C; genus Rhizobacter. The sequence continues at coordinate 4,389 of JACMKJ010000443.1, forward strand.
GCGCGCATGCGCTCGATCGAGTCGAGGTAGCGCTTGAGCGGGTCGCCCTCGGGCTCGTTTTCGTGCACACCCACGTTGGTGGAGATGCGCGGCAACACCATGTCGCCCGAGATCAGCACACCCAGGTCGGCGCAGTGCAATGACATGTGCTCCGGCGCGTGGCCGTAGCCCACGTGGCAGCGCCAGCCGGCTTTGTTGTTGCCCGCGCCAATGGGGATCACGTCGCCGTCGATCAGACGGCGAAAGCGCTCCGGCACCTTGGGCACCATGCTCGCGTAGTGGCCTGCGCGGGTCTGGATCTTGTGCAGGGCTTCGGTGTCGGTGATGCCGTGGCTGGCGGCAAAGGCCGGTGTGATGACCGTGCTCGTCGTGGCCGGGTTGCTGGCCATGCGCGCGCCGTTGTAATCGGTGCCGCTGATCCACAGGCGGCATTCATGCTGCGGTGTCGTCCAGCGCTCGCACAACCAGTGCGCGAGGCCGATGTGGTCGGGGTGCAGGTGGGTGACGATCACGCGCAGCACCGGCAGGCCTTGCAGCTGGGTCGCGAACACCTGCTCCCACGCGGCGCGGGTGTCGTCGTTGCTGATGCCGCAGTCGACGATGGTCCAGCCTGGCTGGCCGTCGATCTCATCGCGCAGCAACCACAGGTTGATGTGGTCCAGCGCGAAGGGCAGCGTCATGCGCACCCAGCGCACACCCGGTGTGAGCTCCATCGCCGTGCCGGTCTCCGGCAGCGTGTCGCCGAAGGGGTAGCTCAGTTCATGTTCGAGGGCGTTCATGGTTCGCTACACTTTACGTATACGTCAATTGAGCGTCATTGTAGGGAGCCATGTCCGCCACCGCTGTCACGCAGGTATCACACGCTGCTGGTCCCACTTTCACGATTGGCGAGCTGGCGCGCGAGTTCGACCTCACCACCCGCGCCATCCGCTTCTATGAAGACTGCGGCCTGCTTCAACCCCAGCGCAAGGGCCGCAACCGCATTTACACCCCGCGTGACCGCACGCGCTTGAAGCTCACGCTGCGTGGCAAACGGCTCGGCCTCACCTTGTCTGAGGTGAAAGAGCTGGTCGACATGTACGAGTCACCGCGTGACACGCAGGCGCAGCTGAAAAAATTCCTCAGCGTGCTGGCCTTGCACCGCGCGCAGCTGGAGCAGCAGATGGCCGACCTGAGCATCACGCTCGACGAAGTGCGCACGCACGAAAAAGAAGCCAAACGCCTGCTGGCCGACGGTGAGAGAAAAGACGCTGACAAAAAATCTGCTTGATTGGAGACATGCAATGAACCTGCCCGGCCTCGACTTCCAGCTTGGTGAAGACATCGACGCACTGCGCGACACCGTGCGCGAGTTTGCGCAAGCCGAGATCGCGCCACGCGCCGCCGAGATCGACAAGAGCGACCAGTTCCCGATGGACCTGTGGCGCAAGATGGGCGATCTTGGCGTGCTCGGCGTAACGGTGGGTGAGGAGTACGGCGGCGCCGGCATGGGCTACCTGGCCCACATGATCGCGATGGAAGAGATCAGCCGCGCCTCGGCCAGCGTGGGCCTTTCTTACGGCGCACACAGCAACCTGTGCGTCAACCAGATCAAGCGCAACGGCAACGAGGCGCAGCGCAAGAAGTACCTGCCCAAGCTGATCAGCGGCGAGCATGTGGGGGCGCTGGCGATGAGCGAGCCCAACGCTGGCTCCGACGTCATCAGCATGAAGCTCAAGGCCGAAGAGCGTGACGGCGTGTACGTGCTCAACGGCAGCAAGTTCTGGATCACCAACGGGCCTGACGCCGACACGCTGGTGGTCTACGCCAAGACCGAACCGGAGCTCGGCGCACGTGGCGTCACCGCCTTCCTGATCGAGAAGACCATGAAGGGCTTCTCCGTCGCGCAGAAGCTGGACAAGCTGGGCATGCGCGGCAGCCACACCGGCGAGCTGGTGTTCCAGAACGTCGAAGTGCCGGTCGCCAACGTGCTGGGCACGCTCAATGGCGGCGCCAAG
>JACMKJ010000444.1 GCA_014380155.1 Rhizobacter sp.
CGCAGCCCCGGCGGCATCGGCCGAGGCGCGGGGCGGCGCTGTGGAGAGCGCGCCGGGCAGGCTCACCGAGAGGGTCAGCATGACGCTGCAGTGGCCGTGGCAGTGGCCACAGTCCAGGTCCATGGCGCCGGGTGCCTTGTCGGCGTCTGCATCCTGGCTCGCATCTGCAGCCACACCGCTGACATCACCGTGGTGCTCGTGCTCATGGTGACCCACGTGCCCTGCGCCGATCTCGGTCTCGTGCCCGCAATACGACGCCACGGCCGCCCAGCTGAACTGGAGCGGCAGCAAGGCGAGCAAGACGATGACGAGGAGGCGGCGCACGGACGAGAGTCTAGTGGCTGTGTGCGGATTGGGCCGGCACGGGGCGCAACTCCCCCCGCGCCTGCTGGATGACGGAACGCGCGGCGCTCAGCGCCAGCACACCCATCACTGCCGCCACCGCGAGGTCGGGCCAGGCGCTGCCGGTGCCGAACACGCCCAGCGCTGCCGCCATCACCGCGAGGTTGCCGATCGCGTCGTTGCGGGTGCACAGCCACACCGAGCGCATGTTGGCGTCGCCCTCGCGAAAGGCGTAGAGCATCGCGGCGACCGACACGTTGGCCAGCAGCGCGAGCGCACCGATCGCACCCATCGTCACCGGCTCGGGCACGGTTCCGGCGGCGGCCGACCAGGCGGCCCGCCCGAGCACGAAAACGCCGAAGGCGCCCATGGTCAGGCCTTTGAAGAGCGCGGCGCGCGCTCGCCACGTGAGTGCCATGCCCAGCACCACCAGCGAGATGCCGTAGTTGGCCGCGTCGCCGAAGAAGTCGACCGCATCGGCCAGCAACGAAACCGACCCCGCGCTCAGGCCGCCGGCCAGCTCGATGCCGAACATGGCCGCGTTGATGATCAACGCCGCCCACAACACGCGGCGGTAACGCGGGCTCTGGCTGGCGGGCGGAGGTGCGCAGCCGTGGCTGCAGCAGGAGTCGCTCATGACGGGCTTTCGGGTGACGATGTTCGCATTTGAAACCCTGTAGCCACTTCAGAGTCAAGCGATTAAGCTGATGGGGTCTTTGGCGGCGAAGGGGCGAGAACATGAAGATCGGCGAGTTGGGTGTGGCGGCGCAGACGCAGGTCGAGACAATCCGCTACTACGAGCGTGAAGGCCTGCTGCCGCAGGCGCCGCGCAGCGAAGGCAACTACCGCATCTACGGGCCGGGGCATGTGGAGCGGCTGGCGTTCGTGCGCCATTGCCGCTCGCTCGACATGACCCTGGACGAGATCCGCGTGCTGCTGCGTTTCAAGGACGAACCTCAAGCCGAGTGTGGCGAGGTCAACGCCTTGCTCGATGAACACATCGGCCATGTCGCCACGCGCATCCGGGAGCTGAAGCAGCTGCAGAAGCAGCTCAAGGCGCTGCGTGAACAGTGTGGCGGGGCGGCGGACAGCGCGAGCTGCGGCATCCTGAATGGCATCACGCAGTCGGCTTTGCCGACGGGTGTCAGGTCGGCTGACGCGCATGTGCCTGGGGCTCATGGCCATCGCCGCCGTTGAACGGTAGGCATCTGCGAGCGACAAGCCCGCCACGGGCATGGTTGCCGCCCCACACCCTTCCCGATAATGCCCTGCGGCCCGCACTGGCGGTGCCGCGTTCAATCAACACCCCAGGAGCATTCAGATGGCCGCACAAGCCGGTGGCGAGCAACTCGTTCAGGTGGTCGCCTTGTTGGCGGCCGGCGTGGTGGCGGTGCCCTTGTTCAAACGCATCGGGCTCGGCTCGGTGCTGGGTTACCTGGCGGCGGGGCTGGCCATCGGGCCGTTTGGCGTGGGGCTGTTTTCCGACCCCGCGTCGATCCTGCATGTGGCCGAGCTGGGGGTGGTGATGTTCCTTTTCATCATCGGCCTGGAGATGCAGCCCACGCGGCTGTGGAGCCTGCGCAGCGAGATCTTCGGGCTGGGCCTGGCCCAGGTGCTGTGCTGCAGCGCGCTGCTGACCGGCGTGGGCATGCTCTTCGGGCTGAGCCTGACGGTGGCCTTCGTCGCCGCCTCGGGCTTCGTGCTCACGTCGACGGCCACCGTCATGCTGCTGATGGACGAGCGCGGCGAGACGGTCTCGGCGCGCGGCCAGAAGGTGGTGTCGATCCTGCTGCTCGAAGACCTGGCCATCGTGCCGCTGCTGCTGATCGTTGCACTGATCTCGCCGGTGCATGTCGACACCGGCAAGCCGCTGTGGCAGATCGTGCTGGTGGCCGTGGTCGCCGTGGCCAGCGTCGTGGTGGCGGGCCGCTGGCTGCTCAACCCGATCTTCAGGGTGCTGGCCGCCGCCAAGGCGCGCGAGGTGATGACGGCCGCCGCGCTGCTGGTGGTGCTGGGGTCCGCGCTGCTGATGCAGTCGGCCGGACTGTCGATGGCGATGGGCGCGTTTCTCGCAGGCGTGATGCTGTCGGAGTCGAGCTTTCGCCACCAGCTGGAGGCCGACATCGAGCCCTTCCGCGGCATTTTGCTGGGCCTCTTCTTCCTGAGCGTGGGCATGGCGCTCGACCTGGCGGTGTTTGCCACCCACTGGCCGCAGATCGTGGCCGGCGTGCTGGTCTTCATGGCGGTGAAGGCGGCGGGTATTTACGCAGTGGCACGGGCCTTTCGCACGCGCCATGCCGATGCCGTGCACCGCATGGTGTTGATGGCGCAGGGCGGTGAGTTTGCGTTCGTGCTCTACACCGCCGCCATGACAGCAGGCCTGATCGATGGCACCACCAACGCGGTCATGACGACCATCGTCATTCTGTCGATGGCCTTGACGCCTTTGGCGGTGGGCGCGCTGAAATGGTTGGTGCCCAAGCCGGCGCCCTCGGCCGATGGTGCCGAGCCGCCCGACGGGCTGACCGGCAGCGTGCTGCTGATCGGCTTCGGGCGCTTCGGCCAGGTGGCCAGCCAGGCGCTGCTGGCGCGGGGTGTCGATGTGTCGATCATCGACAAAGACACCGAGATGATCCAGAGCGCCGAGCGTTTCGGCTTCAAGGTCTATTACGGTGACGGCACGCGGCTTGACGTCTTGCACGCCTCCGGTGCGGGCACGGCGCAGGCCATTGCGGTGTGCGTCGATGACAAGGCGGCGTCGCTCAAGGTGGCCGAGCTGGTGCGCCACGAGTTCCCCCAGGCCAAGCTGCTGGTGCGCTCGTTTGACCGCGGGCACGCGCTGGCGCTCCTGGCGGCGGGCGTCGACTACCAGATCCGCGAGACCTTCGAGTCGGCGAGTGCATTCGGCGAGGCGGCGTTGCGCCTGATCGGCGTCGATCCGGAGTCGGCGGCCGAGGTGGCGGCGGACGTGCGCCACCGCGACGAGGAGCGCCTGTCACTGCAGCTGACAGGCGGCATCCGAGCGGGCGTCGAGCTGATGCACAGCAATCGCATGAAGCCTGCGCCGCTGACCCCGCCATCCCGGGCGGGCCAGGCCCTGAGCGAGGAGACTGCGGCTGTCACGGCGCAAGGCTGAACACGGCCCCACCTCCGCAAACACGGGTGGTTGCCGGGGGTGAACGGATGTAGGCTGGTGACCGAAAGAGCGTGAAAGGTGCCCGATGGAAGGCACGAGCCAGACAGTTTCGGATGGTGGCGAAGGCGAATCGACACGCCTGCAGGCGCTTGCGCGCTACGAGGTGCTCGACACCCCGCCTGACGAACACTTCGATGCCCTGGCCCGGCTGGCCGCACGCTTATGCAACACCCCCATGGCCGTGATCACGCTGGTCGACGACCACCGCCAGTGGTTCAAGTCGGAGATCGGGGTCAACGCGCGTGAAACCCCTCGGGCCATCGCGTTTTGTGCTTACACCATCGAGGGCCCGGGTCTGTTTCAGGTGCCGGATGCGCAGGCCGACCCTCGCTTTGTCAACAACCCCCTGGTGACCGGCGAGCTTCACCTGCGCTTCTACGCGGGCCTGCCGTTGCAGGTGGAAGGGGGCCACCGCATCGGCGCGCTGGCGGTGCTCGACCACGAGCCGCGCCGGCTGACCCCTCAGCAGCTGGGCGACCTGGAAAGCCTGGCCCACCAGGTGGTGGTGGTGCTGGAAGAGCGCCGCCTGCGGATCGAGGCCGAGCTGGCCTCGGCCCAGGCCAGGCGCCAGTCCGATTCGCTGCTGGTGATCGCAGGCAGGGTGGCGCGGCTCGGTGCCTGGGAGCTCGACATCGCCTGCCAGAAGGTGACGTGGTCCGACGTGGTGGCAGACATTCACGACATGCCGAGCGGCTACTCGCCCCGGCTCGATGAAGCCCTGTCGTTCTACGTGGAGCCCGATCGTTCGACTCTGGCTTGCGCGGTTGAAAATTGTCTGCGGGAGGGTGTGCCGTTCGACCAGGAACTCGTGTTGCAACCGGCGAGGGGCGGCCGCCGGCGGTGGGTGCGGTCGATTGGTGAAGCGGTGCGCGACGCCGAGGGTCGCATCACCCACCTGCGCGGCGCCTGCCAGGACATCACCGAACGCAAGGTGGCCGAAACCCACCGCGAGACGCTCGAGCGGCAGCTGCTGCAAGCGCAGAAGATGGAGTCGATCGGCACCCTGGCCGGTGGCATTGCACACGACTTCAACAACATCCTCGGGGCGATCCTCGGCAACGTGGCCTTGGTGCAGGACGCGCTGCCTGCTGACGGCGCTGCGCAGCTTGCGTTGGCAACCATCTCGGGTTCGGCCCAGCGTGCGCGTTCGCTGGTACAGCAGATTCTGGCCTTCGGTCGCCTGCAGGCCACGCAGCGGCTGCGCCAGCCGCTGCGGCCCCTGATCGACGAAGCCGCGCAGCTCTTGCATTCCACGCTGCCTGCCAACGTGTCGCTCGAAACCAGTTGCCCACCCGCCGAGGTGTATGCCGAAGTCGAC
>JACMKJ010000445.1 GCA_014380155.1 Rhizobacter sp.
CGCGGGCGCGGTCCTGCTCGATCTGGTCGATCAGGATCACCGAGTTGCGCATGATCATGCCCATCAGCGCGATCACGCCCAGCAGCGCCACGAAGCCGAACGGCCGGTTGAGCAGCAGCAGCGCCCCCGCCACACCGGCAATGCCCATCGGCGCCGTGAGGAACACCAGCACCGACCGGCTGAAGCTTTGCAGCTGCAGCATCAGCAGCGTGAACATGATGAACAGCATCAGCGGCGCACCCACGGCGATGGAGCCCTGGCCCTTGCTGCTCTCTTCCACCGCACCGGCCACTTCGACCCTGTAGCCGGCCGGCATCTTGGCGCGAATCGGGTTGAACAGCGGGTTCAGCTGGTCGCTGACGGTCGCACCTTGCAGGCCGTCGATGATGTCGCCCTGCACGGTGGCGGCGTAGTCGCGGTTTTCGCGCCACAGCACGCCCGGCTCCCACACGAAGCTGGCCTTGGCGACCTGGCTCAGCGGGATGCTGCGGCCGGTGGTCGTGGGCACGTAGGCGTTGGCCAGGTCGGTGATCGCGTTGCGCTCATCCAGCGGCTGGCGCAACACGATGTCGATCAGCTTGTCGCCGTCGCGGTACTGGCCGATGTTGGTGCCGCTGTTCATGGTGCGTGCCGCCTGGGCAATCGCCTGGCTGGAGACACCCAGCGTGCGCGCCTTGTCCTGGTCGACTTCCAGGCGCAGCACCTTCACCGACTCGTTCCAGTTGTCGTTCACACCACGCATGTTGGTGTTGGTCAACATGATGGCCTTGACCTCGTCGGCGTAGGCGCGCACCTTGCCGGGATCGGGCCCGACCACGCGGAACTGCACCGGGTACGGCACCGGCGGCCCGTTGGGCAGCAGCTTGGGCCGTGCACGCGCCTCAGGGAACTCGGCGGCCAGCAGTTCGGGCAGCTCCTTGCGCAGCCGTTCGCGGGCTGCCAGGTCCTTGGGCAACACCACCAGCTGGCTCACGTTGCTCTGCTGGAACACCTGGTCGAGCACCAGGGCAAAGCGCGGCACGCCGCTGCCCACCCAGGTGGTGACGTGGTCCACGCCTTCGAGCTTGGTCAATCGCGCTTCGACGCGTTTCGTGACCGCTTCGTTGGCGGCGTAAGACGTGCCTTCCGGGTACCACAGGTCGACCAGCACTTCGAGCCGGTTCGAGTCAGGGAAGAACTGGTTCTGCACCTTGCCCATGCCAAACAGGCCGAGCAGCAGCGTGCCGATGGTCAGGCCGATGGTGATCCAGCGGTGCTGCACGCACCAATTCACCAGCGCACGAAAGCGCGAGTAGAACGGTGTGTCGAACAACTCGTGCGGCTGGTCACTCGCCGCATGCGGCCTGGTCTTGAGCAAGCGCGTGCCGAGGTAAGGCACGAAGTACACCGACACCAGCCACGAGATCAGCAACGCGGCGGCCGTGACGGCAAAGATGGCGAAGGTGTATTCACCCACCGCCGATTGCGCCAGACCGATCGGCAAGAAACCCACCGCAGTGATCAGCGTGCCGGTCAGCATCGGCATGGCCGTGGCTTCGTAAGCGAAGGTCGCGGCGCGTGCCTTGTCGTAGCCCTCTTCGAGCTTGCGCACCATCATCTCGACGGCAATGATCGCGTCGTCGACCAAGAGGCCGAGCGCGATGATCAGCGAGCCGAGCGAGATCTTGTGCAGCCCAACGCCCCAGTAATACATGGTGACGAAGGTGATGGCCAGAACGAGCGGGATGGTGATGCCCACCACCAGGCCCGGCCGCCAGTCGAGGCGGAACGGCTTGAAGTGCAAGCCAAGGCTGATGAAGCTCACCGCCAGCACGATCAGCACGGCTTCGATCAGCACGCCGATGAACTCACCCACCGACCGCGCGACCACCGTCGACTGGTTCTGGAACTGGTACAGCTCCAGCCCGGCCGGCAGGTCATCCTTGATCGCCTCCGTGGCGACCTTGAGCGACTTGCCCATCTCGATGATGTCGCCACCCTTGCCCATCGAGATGCCGAGTGCGATCACCTCCTGGCCCTGGTGGCGCACCTTCACTTGAGGCGGGTCGACGTAAGCACGTTTCACCTCCGCGATGTCGCCCAGCTTGAAGCTCGCTCCGTTGGCGCGGATGGCAAAGTTCTTCAGCTGCTCGACCGAGTTGAACTGCCCGGCCACACGCACCTGCACGAAGTCGGTGGGTGCGTTGATGACACCAGCCGACTCCACCGCGTTCTGCTGGCCCAGTTGCGCGAGCACCGCGTTGAAGTCGAGCCCCAGCTGCGCCAGGCGCTTTTGCGAGATCTCGATGAAGATCTTTTCGTCTTGCGCGCCGAAGATCTCGACCTTGTTGACGTACTTCACTTTCAGCAGACGCTGGCGCACCTGGTCGGCTTGCTCCTTCAGCTCTTCGTAGCTGAAGCCGTCGGCCGAGAGCGCGTAGATCGAGCCGTACACGTCACCGAACTCGTCGTTGAAGAAGGGGCCGACCACACCACCCGGCAGCGTGCCGCGCATGTCGTTGATCTTCTTGCGCACGGTGTACCAGACCTGCTGCATCTCCTTGGGCGGCGCCGAGTCCTTGGCCTGAAAGATGATCAGCGTCTCGCCCGGCTTGGAGTAGCTGCGGATCTTGTCGGCGTAAGGCACCTCTTGCAGTGTCTTTTCGAGCTTGTCGGTGACCTGGTCGGCCACCTGCTGCGCCGTGGCACCCGGCCAATAGGCCCGCACCACCATCGCGCGGAAGGTGAAAGGCGGGTCTTCGTCTTGCCCCAGTTGAAAGTAGGCCGCCAGGCCCAGCAGCAGCAGCACGACCAGCAGGTAGCGCGTGAGGGCCGGGTGTTCCAGTGCCCATTGGGAGATGTTGAAACGCTGCGCGGCGCGCACGGGCGTTGCGTCGGGAGGTGTGGTGCTCATGTGATGCTCAAAGACGCGCGCTTCACTTCACCGTGACCGGCGTGCCCGTGGTGGCGGCAGCCACCGGCGGCGCGGCGGGGTCCACGTAGAGCTTCACCTGTTGACCGGGGTTGAGCACGTGCACGCCCGCCGTCACGACCAGCTGGCCGGGCTTCAGGCCGCTGGTCACCACGGCCTCATTGCCTTCGGCACCGGCCACCTGCACGGTTTGCGAGGCCACGGTCATGGTCGCCTTGTCGACCACCCACACGACGGTGCGCCCCTGCTCTTCTCTCAAGGCCGACAAGGGCAGCTTGTTGACGCCGGCCACCTTGGGCATGTCGGCCACGATGGTCGCTGTTTGCCCCAGGCGCACCAGGTTCGCGGGTGTCTGGCCGAGATCGGCCTTGACGAGGAAGGTGCGCGTGACGGGGTCGGCCGCTGCGGCAATCTCGCGGATGCGCGCCGGCAGCGTTTCCTGGCTGGCGCCCCACAGGCGCGCAGAGATGCGGCCCGGTTGCGCGGCCAGCGCCTTGATCAGGCTCACCTTGTCTTCAGGCACGTTGAACACCACGTCGCGCGGGCCGTCGTGGGCGAGGCGCACCACCGGCGCACCGGCTGCGACCACCATGCCGGGCTCGGCGTCCACGGCGGTGATCACGCCGCTCGCATCGGCCACCAACGTGGCATAACCGGCCTGGTTGCCTTGCACGCTGGACTGGGCGCGTGACTGATCGAGTTGGGCCTGAGCCGACTTGAGCGCGGTTTCGCGCCGCTCCAGCTCGGCCGAGCTGATGAACCCCTGGTCGCGCAGCTCCTTGAAGCGCTTGAAATCGGCGGCGACCTGATCGAAGTTGGCCTGCGCAGCCACCATGGCGGCGCGGGCTGCGTCTTGGCCGAGCTTCAGGTCTTGCGGGTCGAGCTGGGCCAGCACCTGGCCGGCTTTCACGGTGTCGCCCACGTTCACGTTGCGGCGCACGACCTTGCCGCCCACGCGAAAGCCGAGCCGGGATTCGGTTCGGGCGCGCACTTCGGCGGCGTACTCGTAAGTGCCACCGGCGCTGTCGGCCGAAACGGTCAGCGTGCGCACCGCGCGCACGGGTGCGGCGGGCGGATCGGTCTTCGAGCAGGCGGTCAAGACGGCGGCGCTGAGCAGTGAAATGAGCAGGGTGAAACGCATGGGAACCTCGGCGAAGGCGTGGGCAAAAGCGTGAACGAAGCGAGCGATGTGCGGTGCAGCAATCGGAAACCAGACCCGATAACTGACTGACTGGTCAGTAATGTATTCGGGCGATTGGGTGCTGTCAAACACCTGCGGGGTCTCGCTTCGTGCCACATTGCGCACCCTCTTCCACGGCGACAATGCGCGCTCAAATCAGAGCCCCATGAGCGTCAATCACTACGAAAACTTCCCCGTTGCCTCGGTGCTGTGCCCGCCCGCACTGCGGCCCGCGGTGGCCGCGATCTACTGGTTCGCACGCACCGCCGACGACCTCGCCGACGAAGGTGATGCCCTGCCCGCACAGCGCCTCTCTGCCCTCACCAACTACCGCGCCGAGCTGCATGCCACCGCCGCAGGCGCTGCGCCCGGCATGCAGTGGCCACAGGTGTTCACCCCGCTGAAAC
>JACMKJ010000446.1 GCA_014380155.1 Rhizobacter sp.
CGCAACCCCGGCGGCACCATCATCTATGACGTGAAGTGCACGCAGCGCCTGGCGCCCGCCGTTCGCGCGGCCGGCGGCAAGCCGCTGATGTGGCAGACGGGGCACTCGCTGGTCAAGGCCAAGCTGAAAGAGACCGGTGCGCCGCTGGCCGGCGAGATGAGCGGCCACATCTTCTTTGCCGAGCGCTGGTATGGTTTTGACGACGCCACCTACACCGCAGCGCGTTTGCTCGAGATTCTCTCGCGCAGCAAGAACCCGAGCCAGGTGCTGAACAACCTGCCCACCAGCTACAACACGCCCGAGCTCAACGTGCCCTGCGCCGAAGGCGAGCCGAAAGAGGTGGTGAAGAAGCTGCTGGAGAACGCCAACTTCCCGGGTGCGCAAGAGATCATCACCATTGACGGCATGCGGGTCGAGTATTCCGACGGCTTCGGCCTGATCCGCTCGTCGAACACCACGCCGGTGCTGGTGCTGCGCTTCGAGGGTCACACGCCCGAGGCGCTCAAGCGCATCGAACACGACATGATGGCCGCGTTGATCGCCGCCAAACCCGACGCGCAAGTCGCCGCGGCAGCCCACTGACCTCGTGCGCGTCCTGATCGTCAAGCTCTCCTCGCTGGGTGACGTGGTGCACGCCATGCCGGTGGTGCAAGACATCCAGAGCGTCTACAGCAACGCGCACATCGACTGGGTGGTGGAGCCGGCATTTGCTCCGTTGGTGCGGCGTGTGCAAGGCGTCGACGAGGTCATCGAATGTGCCCAGCGCCGCTGGCGCAAGGCGTGGTGGACGTCGGAGGTGCGTGCCGAGTGGCGCGCCTTCCGCCACCGATTGAAAGCGCAGCGTTACGACGCTGTGCTCGACCTGCAGGGCCTCATCAAATCGGCCCTGGTCGCGCGCATGGCCAGTGGCCCGAGCTTCGGCCTGGCCAACCAGACCGAGGGTTCGGCGTATGAGCGGCCGGTGCGCTGGTTGCTCGACCAGACGATCGAGATCGAACCCCACATCCACGCGCTCGACCGTTCGCGCGAGCTGGCGGCACGCGCACTCAACTACCGCGTGGGCGGCCCGCCGCACTTCGGCCTGCAAGCCCACGGCCCCCGCACCGCGCAGCGCACGGTGGTGTTCGTGCACGGCAGCTCGCGCGCCGACAAGCTGTGGCCTGAAGAGAGTTGGGTCGACCTCGGCCTGCGCATGATTTCGTCGGGCTACCACGTGGCCCTGCCGCACGCCGGGGCCGAAGAGCTGGCGCGAGCGCAGCACCTGGCGCAGGCGATGGGGCCGCGCGCCGTCGTGTGGCCGCAGATGTCGCTCGATGACCTGGTCGATCACTTGGGTTCGACTCAGGGCGTGATCGGTGTCGACAGTGGCTTGAGCCACATCGCGGTGGCGCTCAACCTGCCGCATGTGCAGCTCTACAACTTCCCGACGGCCTGGCGCACGGGGCCTCAGCTGGCCCACGGGCACCGCCACCAAGCGGCTGTTGAACGCGACCCCACTCCCGAGGTCGACCTGGTGTGGGCCACCTGGCAAGTGGTCCGCAGGGCAGGGCACGCGTGAGCAAGGCCGGCTTTAGCCGCTGGTTTGTTCGCGACCTTTACTCCGATGTGTTGTGGGTGCTCAAGCCGTTCTATGTGCTGCGCCTGTGGTGGCGCGGGCGGGCCGAGCCGCTGTACCGGCACGCCATCGGCGAGCGACTGGGTCGCTACGACGTGGTGCCGGCGCCGGGCGCCTTGTGGGTGCATGCGGTGTCGCTCGGTGAAACACGTGCCGCTGCTGCGCTGATCGATGCCTTGCGCAGACAGCGGCCAAACCTGCGCCTGCTGCTGACACACAGCACGGCCACCGGCCGTGAAGCCGGCCAGGCGCTGTTGCGCGAAGGCGATGCCCAGGCCTGGCTGCCGTACGACACACCGGGTGTGGTGCAGCGCTTCTTCGCGCAGTTCAAACCGGTGGTCGGTGTGTTGATGGAAACCGAGATCTGGCCCAACCTGATGCACGCCGCGCAGGCTGCGGGTGTGCCCATGGTGCTGGCCAATGCACGCCTCAGCGTGAAAAGCCACCGCAAGGGCCAGCGCCTGGCCACCTTGATGCACCCGGCCGTGGCATCACTGCGCCTGGTGCTCGCGCAGACCGAAGACGACGCGGGTCGCCTGCGCGACTCGGGTGCCGCCGAGGTGGTGGTGTGCGGCAACCTCAAGTTCGACATGACACCCGACGAAGCCTTGCTCACGCGCGGCCGAGCCTGGCGGGCGCAGCTTGCGCGGCCGGTGCTGCTGGCCGCCGTCACCCGTGAGGGCGAAGAGGTGATGCTGCTCGCGGCCTGGGCCACGCTGCCCACAGAGGGGCGGCCGGTGCTGCTGATCGTGCCGCGCCACCCGCAGCGTTTTGATGAAGTGGCGGGGCTGGTGCAGTCGGCGGGCCTCTCGCTGGCGCGTCGCAGCCAATGGGGCGAATCACCCGATGAGGCTGCGTGTGCAGCCGACGCGTGGCTCGGCGACAGCATGGGCGAGATGCCGCTCTATTACGCGGCGGCCGACGTGGCCCTGCTGGGCGGCAGCTTCGCGCCGCTCGGCGGTCAAAACCTGATCGAGGCCGCCGCCTGTGCCTGCCCGGTGGTGATGGGGCCGCACACCTTCAACTTTGCGGAAGCGGCCACCTTGTCGCTGGCGGCAGGCGCGTCACTGCGTGTGACCGACATGGCCGAAGGGGTGGCGCGCGCGGTGGCGCTGCTCCAGCAAGCCGATGAGCGTGAGGCCTGCTCGCGCCGCGCAGTGGCCTTTGCCGAGCAGCACCGCGGCGCGGCCGAGCGCATGGCGCAGCACCTTGTGCCTTGGCTGCCGGCATGAAAAAAGCCCCGCAATGCGGGGCTTTCCTGGTTGAAGCCGAGCAGCTTTACCTGGCCAGCAATGCGTTCAGCGCCGCCAGGTCTTCCGGCCTGAGCTGACCCGAGGCCTGGCGCAGCCGCAGGCTGTTGATGAGCACGTCGTAGCGTGCCTTGGCCAGCTCACTGCGGGCGTTGAAAAGCTGGGTCTGCGCGTTCAGCACGTCAAGGTTCACCCGCACGCCGACCTTGTATCCGAGCTGGGTCGCTTCGAGCGCGAGCTGGTTCGACGATTCGGCGGCTTCGAGCGCCTTCACGCGCGCCTGCTGCGATTGCACGCTGAAGTAAGTCTGGCGTGTGGCCTGCGCCACCGAGCGGCGTGCTGCCTCGAGCGTGTTGCGCGACTGCTCTTCGAGTGACAGGGTTTCCTTCACGCGGTTTTGCACGGAGAAGCCGGCGAAGAGCGGAAGGTTCAGGGTCACGGCGACGCTGGAGCCACTGGTCGAGCCCGAGTAGTCGAACGGCACGCGGCTTTGCACGCCGTCGGCCGACGTTCGGCCACGGCTGAGGCTGCCAGTCAGGTCGACGGTGGGCAGGTGACCGGCGCGGGCCTTGCTCGTCTCCAACTGAGCGACGTCGTAGCCGATGCGGGCCTTGCGCACGTTGGGCGAGGACTCTGTCTGGTCGACCCAGGCGTTCACGTCAGAGGGCACGACAGGTGGCAAGGCAACGGGGACGGCCAACGGTTTGGGCTGCACCCCCGTGCGCCCGACCAGCTGATCGAGGGCGATGCGCTTGGTGAGCAAGTCGTTTTCAGCGGCGATCTCCTGGGCGGTGGCCAGGTCGAATCGGGCTTGTGCTTCGCGCGTGTCGGTGATCGTGGTGGTGCCGACCTCGAAGTTGCGCTTGGCCGAGGCGAGTTGCTCCGAGATGGCCTTCTTGTTGGCCTGGGCGGTGGTGAGGGCGTCTTGCGCTGCCAGGACGTCGAAATAGAACTGGGCCACACGCACGATCAGCTCTTGTTCGGCGAGTTCGAGGTCGGCCTTGGCGGCTTCCACGCCCAGGTCCGCCTGCGAGATGCTGGCGTCGTTGGCACGGTTGAAAAGCGTCTGGCTGCCCCTGAGTGAGGCGGACGGGCCCGTCGCCGTGCTTTCGCCTGTGGGCGTTTCGTTGCTGTTGCGAGAGGCCGAGACCTCGACACCCACCCTGGGGCGCCGAAGCGCATGCACCTGATCGGCCTTGTACTGCGCCGATTCAGCCACCGCACGTGCGGCCAGGTAAGTGGCGTCGTACCCGCGTGCCGTGTCGTACAGCTCCTGCAGGCTTTGCGCCTGCGCGAACGGCACGGCACCCAGGGCGAGGGCGGCTGCCACGGCGAGGCGGCTGAGGGCAGGCAGGCGGAGCCTGGAAACAGCGGTGGAAACAGCGAACATGAAGCGTTCCTTGCGTTGAAGTCTTGTTGTTCAGTAAAGGGGCACGGACGCATCGACCTCACGGGCCCACGCGTCGATGCCGCCGGCGATGTTGTAAACCTGTTCGTAGCCCTGGCGCTCCAGGAATGCGACGACCTGCAGACTTCGCACCCCGTGGTGGCACAAACCGAG
>JACMKJ010000447.1 GCA_014380155.1 Rhizobacter sp.
AGCAGATCAGCTACGACCACGAGGACCCGCTGGCCTACACCCACAACCGCGTCGAAGGCAGCACCGAATACACGCAGCTGCTGTACGTGCCGGCCAAGGCGCCGATGGACTTGTGGAACCGCGACAAGAAGGGCGGCCTGAAGCTGTACGTGAAGCGTGTCTTCATCATGGACGACGCCGAAGCGCTGATGCCGGTCTACCTGCGCTTCGTCAAGGGGGTGATCGACAGTGCCGACCTGCCGCTCAACGTGAGCCGCGAGCTGCTGCAAGAAAGCCGCGACGTGAAGGCCATTCGCGAAGGTTCGACCAAGCGCGTGCTGGGCATGCTGGAGTCGTTGGCTCAAAGCGAAGACGAGGCCGAGCGCAACAAGTACGCCGCGTTCTGGAAAGACTTTGGCTCGGTGTTGAAGGAAGGTGTCGGTGAAGACCACGCCAACCAGGAGCGACTGGTCAAGCTGTTCCGCTTTGCGTCGACCCATGCCGATGAAGGCGTCTCGCTCGCCGACTATGTGGGCCGCATGAAGGAAGGCCAGGAGGCGATCTACTACGTGACCGCCGACACCCTGGCCGCGGCCAAGAGCAGCCCGCAGCTGGAGATCTTCCGCAAGAAGGGCATCGAGGTGCTGCTGCTGACCGACCGCGTCGACGAGTGGATGCTGAGCCACGTCTACGAGTTCGACGGCAAGCCGCTGCAAAGTGTGGCGAAGGGTTCGGTCGATCTGGGAGCGTTGCAAGACGAGGCCGAAAAGAAGCTGGCCGAAGAAACGGCGACTGCGTTCAAGCCAGTGCTCGACCGTTTGAAAGAGGCGTTGAAGGATCGCGCGAAAGACGTTCGCGTGACCACGCGCCTGGTCGATTCACCGGCCTGCCTGGTGGTCGATGAAGGCGACATCAGCGGCCACCTGGCCCGCATGCTGAAGCAGGCCGGGCAGACGGCGCCGAAGTCCTTGCCCACGCTGGAAGTGAACGCCGAACACGCCTTGGTCAAGCGGCTGGATGGCAGCGCGCAGTTCGATGAACTCGCGCACATCCTATTCGACCAGGCGGTGCTGGCCGAAGGGGGGCACCTCGAAGATCCTGCGGCCTATGTGAAGCGTGTCAACGCCTTGTTGACCGCTTGAGGGCTGCTAGAGCGGGAGGCCACCGAGTGGGGGCTCCCGCAGCGTGTCGAGCTGCTCGCGCATGCGCGTGATCTGCTCGCTCCAATAGGAGCGCCCGCCGAACCACGGGAAGGCGGCAGGGAAGGCCGGGTCGGCCCAGCGGCGGGCGATCCAGGCGCTGTAGTGAATCATGCGCAGTGCGCGCAGTGCTTCGATCAGGTGCAGCTGGCGCCAGTCGAATTCCATGAAATCTTCGTAGCCTGCGAGCAGGGCGTAGAGCTGCTGCTGCATGGTCTGGCGGTCGCCAGAGAGCAGCATCCACAGGTCTTGCACTGGTGGGCCCATCAAGGCGTCATCGAGGTCGACGAAGTGCGGGCCGGCGGCCGTCCACAACACGTTGCCTGTGTGGCAATCGCCGTGCAGGCGAATGGCTTGGTAGGCGCCGACGTCGTCGAAACAGCGTTTCACTTCATCGAGCACGTTGTTGATGGCGCGTTGCCAGTCGTCCTGCGCTTCGACGGCGATCATTCCCGAGGCCAGCAGCCAGTCGCGTGGGGCTTCGCCGTAGCTGCGGGTGTCGAGTGTCAACCGGTGGGCGAACGGTGTGCGTGCACCGACCGCGTGGATGCGGCCGATGAAACGACCAATCCATTCCAGCGTGGCCGGGTCTTCAAGCTCGGGGGCGCGGCCCGACTGGCGTTCGCACACGCTGAAGCGGTACGGGTTGCCCGCGATGTTGAATGAAGCGAGCGTGGTGCCGCCCAGGACGCAGGGCGCGACCACCGGGATCTCGGCCTCCACCAGCTCGGCGGCGAACGCATGCTCTTCCAGAATCTGCGCGTCGCTCCAGCGGCCGGGGCGGTAGAACTTGGGCACCACCACGCGGCCGTCTTCCAGGAACACCTGGAACACGCGGTTCTCGTATGAGTTGAGCTGGATCAGGCGGCCATCGCCGCGCAAATCGACCGAATCCAGCGCATCGAGCACGACCTCAGGCGTGAGGCCGGCATACGGTGTTTCAGTGGAGGGTGGCACATGGGGCATAGCGCATCGTACGCGCCACCCTTGTGCTCAATGCCGCGCGGTCGGTCCGTCGACGACCACGCCGCCGACATCGTCGCGGTCGTCATGGCCGCCACTGATCAGAGACGAAGGGCGATCCGACAGGCTGGCAAATTCGCTGGCACTGAAGGCGTCGAGGCGGCTGTCAGGGGCGAAGAACGAGTCCTGGAACAGCGTCGAGTCTTGCCACAAGGCGGTGCGCTCGGCCCGGCGGTGGGCGACGGTGGTGGCCAGCGTGTCGCGGGCCTGGTGCAGGGTGTGCGGCGGCATCGGCTGCGGCGCGCGCGAGGCGGCGCCACTGTGCGGCACGAGCAATTGCAGCTCGGCCACCGAGGGCAGATGGTCAGCGGGGCAGCGCAGATAACGCACGCGACAGGCTGAGAGCACCGATTGCTTGATCTGCTGGATGCGGTGCGAGCCACCGCGCTCGCCTTCGAGATCGATGGCGGCGAGCACGCGCCCGTTAGCGCTGCAGATTGCGAAGGTCACGTGGTTGGTACCGAGCAGGTCGTACCAGTACCGAACTTCGCTCGGGTCGGTGGGCTGACAGAAACGCACCAGTGGCAGCTTCGAAAGAATGATGTGGTGTGGCAGCGCCTCGCGCAACAGGCGGTAAATGCGTCGCTCATCGGTGCTGAACACCGGACGCCCGGTGAGGGCCCATTCGACCGGCAACGGTTTCGGTCGAGGCTTGCGACCCTTCAGCAGAAGGATCATCAGGGCGCACACCAGCACAACAGCAGTGCCGAGCGCGATGGCCCAGGGAAGGTTTGGCATGTTCACGGCACGGACTCGGGTGAGAGCGTCCACCATGGCGCCGACGGATGCCAGGAATGGAACGAATGAAAGTCATGCTACCTGCCACTCTCGGGGTGTCACATCCCCGACATGGGTGTGGGGTGGGGGTGAGGCCAGTGTTTTGGAGCCCGGCGCCGAGCGGCTACTCCGAAGCCGTTCGCCCTGTGTCACCCATGTGAGTCTTGACTTCAGAGACGATGTTCAACCAATCGTTGAATCGATGGGCTTGCAGTTTGAGTTGGTAGTCAAACTCTGCGAACTGGTTTCCGACCATCTCGCCCACCTGCGAGGTGATGCTGTCTGGCGGCAGTTTCAGCCAGGCTTCTGACTCCGGGCCATCACGTTCGACAGTCGCACCTGCGTTGCGCGCGATCTTGAGCATGGCGGTGTTTTCGCTGAGAGCATGGATGAACAGCCGTTCGCAGCCGCGGTTGCGGGCATGCAGCACGGCATGTTCGAACAACCGGGCGCCGTAACGTCGCCCGCGGGCACGCTTGACGACCGAAACGCCAAACTCTGCGGTGGCGGGTGATGTGGAGCCGTTCTCTGGCGCAGGCATGTACGCGAGATGGGCCATGGCGATCAGATCCAGGCGGCGGTTGAAGATCCCGAACACTTCGTCGCGCTCAAAGTTCAGCGATGCGACGTAGCGGTGAATCTGCTCATCGGTGGCGGGAAAGCCAAATCGGAGGTAGCGGTCACTCTCTTCCAGAGACAGAAGATGCGAAGCAATGCGTTCACGATGACGTTCTGCCAGTGAACGGATCGGCACCCACGAAAGCCGAGGTGGAACGGCTGGCGGCGGGGAGAGCGGGGTGCCTGTGGAGTCCATGCTGACCTCGATTAGGTGTAAACCCTGAGTCTATCGGTAATCAACGACATTGCTGTAGTGCAGCGAGATCGGGTGATTGCCTCAAGGCGGCCGCGTTCCGCTACACTAGAAG
Source organism: Rhizobacter sp. (assembly GCA_014380155.1). Taxonomy (GTDB): domain Bacteria; phylum Pseudomonadota; class Gammaproteobacteria; order Burkholderiales; family Burkholderiaceae_C; genus Rhizobacter. The sequence continues at coordinate 3,905 of JACMKJ010000447.1, forward strand.
GCTTTCCCGTTCGGCTCCTGGGAAAGAAACGACTGTTCTTGTTTGAGAGGCTGCCTGAAATAAGCAGCACCGATGGCGACGGGCAGTTCGAAGTTTGAGCCATACACCGCCTCGCCCGCCAAGGGCAGGTTTCTAGAAAGTTACTCATGAAGACCTTCAGCGCCAAGCCGGCGGAAGTGACGCACGAGTGGTTTGTGATTGACGCCACCGACAAGGTGCTCGGACGTGTTGCCAGCGAAGTGGCACTCCGTTTGCGCGGCAAGCACAAAGCCATTTACACGCCTCACGTCGATACCGGTGATTTCATCGTCGTCGTCAACGCAGACAAGATCCGCGTGACCGGCAACAAAGCCACCGACAAGGTGTACTACCGTCACTCGGGTCACCCGGGCGGTATCCACGCCACGACTTTCAAGGATATGCAGGCCAAGCACCCCGGCCGCGCCCTCGAGAAAGCCGTCAAAGGCATGTTGCCTAAAGGCCCGCTGGGCTACGCGATGGTGAAGAAGCTGAAGGTGTACGCCGGTGGTTCCCACCCGCACACCGCCCAGCAGCCCAAAGTGCTGGACATCTAAGGAGCGGTGATGATCGGAAATTGGAACTACGGAACCGGCCGCCGCAAATCTTCGGTGGCGCGCGTTTTCATCAAGAAGGGCACCGGCCAGATCCTCGTCAACGGCAAGACCGTCGACGAATATTTCGGCCGCCAGACTTCCATCATGGTCGTGAAGCAGCCGCTTGTGCTGACTTCGAATGACGGCGCGTTTGACGTGAAAGTCAACGTGCACGGTGGTGGCGAATCGGGTCAGGCCGGCGCAGTGCGCCACGGCATCACCCGTGCCCTGATCGATTACGACGAAACGCTGAAGCCTGCCCTCAAGCATGCCGGCTTTGTCACGCGTGATGCGCGTGAAGTCGAGCGTAAGAAGGTCGGTCTGCACGGTGCTCGTCGCCGTAAGCAGTTCAGCAAGCGCTGATCCCCGCGAACCCGGACACGGGTTTTCGTGCAAAAAGGCCGCTTCTCAGCGGCCTTTTTCATGGGCGGAGGCGCCTGCATACACCTGCAAGGTTTGGACACAGGCCCCGGCGGATGGCGCTCCTACAATCACGTCTCGCTCCTCCCGATTGCACCGAAGCCCACCCACGCCATGCGCTGGAAACTGCTACGCCGACGAATGTCGATCAGTGCGCCTCGCATGATCGTACGCAGCCACCTGCCCTGGCCGCTGCGCTGGGCCGTGGTGGCCCTGGTGTTCGGTTTTTCTGCGGCTCTGGCTCTGTGGGCTTTCGAGTTCGGCAAGAGCATTGCCGGCCTGGACCGTGATGCGAAGGCCGAGTTGGCACAACTGCGGGTCGAGGTGTCCAAGCTGCGCGAGGAGCGCGAGGGTGCGCAATCCATCGCCAACACCGCTCAAAGCCTGCTGAAAACCGAAAAGGTCGCGCAAGAGCACCTGACGCAACAGATCAAGCAGGTCGAGTCCGAAAACCTCGCGCTCAAAGCCGACTTGGGCTTTTTCGAGCGCCTGCTGCCTGCCAGCGCGGCCGACGGCATCAATGTTCGAGCGTTGCAAGCCGAGGCGAAGGGGCCGGGGCACCTTCGATTTCAGGTGCTGATCATGCAAATAGGGCGGAATCCACCCGAGTTTGTTGGCCGTTACGACATCGTGCTGTCAGGCACACTGGGTGACAAACCTTGGACGATTTCCCAGCCTGGCGGCCCTAAGCTGCTGCAGGTCAAACAATCGGCTCGCCTCGAAGGCACGGTGAACTACCCGACGGACGCGGTGGTCAAGATGGTCGAGGTCAAGGTGACCGACAACAAGGGTGGCGTGCGAGCGACCCAGACCGTGAAGTTATGAAACCCCCAGCACGCTGGGTCGATTGACGTTGACGTTAGGAGTCACACATGTTCGCGAAGAAAAAACAGCCCCCCATCCGCACCCTGATCGGTGAAGGCACGGTCATCCGTGGCGAGCTGCTCTTCTCCGACGGCTTGCGCATCGACGGTGAAGTGCAGGGCGACGTGATCGCCACGGGCGGTGAGCACAGCATCCTGGTCATCAGCGAAAAAGCCCGCGTGGTGGGCAAGGTCAAGGCGGGCCACGTGATCATCAATGGTCATGTCACCGGCCCCGTGCTGTCTGACGCGCTGCTCGAGCTGCAGCCCAAGGCGGTGATCGTTGGCGACGTGAAGTACGAAGCCCTTGAAATGCACCAGGGCGCCACCATCGATGGCGAGCTTCACCCGTTGAAAGCCGAAGAAAAGCCCGCACTCATCAAGTTGGCTGCTTCCAGCGGCGGGTGAGATTTCTCGCCGGAGTGGATAATCCAGTCATTGTCTGGAAGGAATCGCCATGAGCGCAGTAGCAACAAGCAACGTTCAAACCCCTGAGGCCGAGATGCCTCCGGTGCCGCTGGTCTTCACAGACAGCGCTGCGAGCAAGGTCAAGGAACTGGTCGACGAAGAAGGCAACCCCGAGCTGAAGCTGAGGGTGTTTGTGCAGGGCGGCGGGTGTTCGGGCTTCCAATACGGTTTCACCTTCGATGAAATCGTCAACGAAGACGACACCCAGATGAACAAGAACGGCGTCACGCTTCTGATCGACGCGATGAGCCTGCAGTACCTGGCTGGCGCCGAGATCGACTACAAAGACGATCTGCAAGGCGCGCAGTTCGTGATCAAGAATCCGAACGCGACCACCACCTGCGGGTGTGGCTCCAGCTTCACGGTTTGAGCTGAGTTCTCTGCGTATAAAAGGCCGCCTTCGGGCGGCCTTTTGCGTTGTCACGCCGGATACAAAGCGCCGAGCACACGGGGTCCCATTGCGCCGGTGACGGCGCTGAGGTTGCCCGGTTCGCCGTGCAGATGCCTGTAGGCCAACCAGGCGAAGGCGGCTGCTTCCACATGCTGGGCGGGCAGGCCCCGATCGTCGGTGAGGCGTACGGCCATGCCAGGCAGATGGACTGCCAGTCGACGCATCAGGTGCTTGTTGAGCGCCCCACCCCCACACACCAGCAGCTCGCTCGCATCACCTGCATGAGCCTTGATGGCTCGGGTACAGGTGAGGGCGGTCAGCTCGCAGAGCGTGGCTTGAACGTCTTCGCTGCTGCACGCGACGCCGTGGCGTTGCAGCCGATCGGCCAGCCAGTGGGCGTTGAACAGATCCCGTCCGGTGCTCTTGGGCGGTGGGGCGGTGAAATAGGGCTCTTTCAGCAACACCTCGAGCAAGGGCGGCTGGATCGTGCCACTGGCAGCCCAAGTGCCATCGGCGTCGAAGCGCTGGCCGGTGTGGCGAAGGCTCCAGAGGTCCATCAGCACGTTGGCTGGCCCGCAGTCGAAGCCGGTGGTCTGGCCGTCGGCGAGCAAGGCGGTCAGGTTGCTGATACCACCGAGGTTGAGTACCGCACGTGTCTCGCCTGCGCAGCCGAACAGTGCGCGATGGAAGGCGGCCACCAGTGGAGCGCCTTGGCCCCCGGCGGCAACGTCGCGGCTGCGAAAGTCGGCCACCACCGCAATGCCGCTGCGCTCGGCCAGCACCGCCGGGTTGTTGATCTGCCACGTGTAGCCGAGCGTCGGGCGGTGGCGCACCGTCTGGCCATGGCTGCCCACAGCACGCACGGCACTGGCCTTGACTTTCGCCAACACGAGCAACTCGTCAACCACTTCAACATACAAGGTGGCCAGCGTGCTGGCGGCCAGTGCCGAGCGGTGCAGTTCATCAGGACCTGAGCTGTTGAGCGCGAGCAACTCGTCGCGCAGCGCTTCGGGGAAGGCGCGGTAGGCGTGAGAAACCACTTTCGGAATGCCCGTGGCCGAGAACTCGGCCAGCACGCCATCCACGCCGTCGAGCGAGGTGCCCGACATCAAACCTGCAAACAGTTCAGCCATCGCTGAATTGTGCATTGGCACAGAGCCCCGCGCAGCCTTACTCGGCGCGACCGGCGGCGTAGAGCTGCGGGTTGGCCGCGGCCAGCTCCAGCTGCTGGCGGAACTGCTTGGCGACCACGGCGAACTGGGCTTGTGCCGCAACAGAGAGAACCACCGCTTCGGAGTTCTTGGCGATGACTGCCGGGTTCTGGTGCTGGCCCTTGACCTTCACTTCAAAGTGCAGATGCGGTCCAGTGGCCCACCCCGTGGCACCCACGGCGCCGACACGCGCTCCTTGCTCCACACGTTGGCCCTGGCGCACGTCAACGCGGCTCAGGTGGGCGTACAGCGTGGTGCGGTCGTTGCTGTGGCGGATCTGAACCACGTTGCCGTAGCCGTTTTGCCGGCCGGCAAACTCGACCACGCCATCGCCCACGCTGCGCACCGGGGTGCCGGTGGGAGCGCCGTAGTCGACGCCCAGGTGGGCGCGCCAGACCTTGTGGATGGGGTGCATGCGCATCGAGAAGCCCGAGGTCACTCGCGAGAACTCCATCGGGCTCGCGAGAAACGAGCGGCGCTTGCTCTCGCCGTTGAAGCCGTAGTAGCCGCCCTTGCTGTGGGGCTCCTGGAACCACACGGCCGCGTAGCTGCGGCCGTTGTTGACGAACTCGGCGGCCAACACACGGCCGGCGGCCTGGTTCCAGGTGATGGGTTCGCCGTCGGCGGTGAGCCCTTCGAAGAGCACGCTGAAGGTGTCGCCACGGCGCAGCTCGCGGTGGAAGTCGATGTCGGTCGAGAACACCTCGGCCATCTGGGTGGCGATCGGGTCGGGGATGCGCGACTCGTCGGTTGCCGCAAACAGCGAGCTGCGGATGGTGCCGCTGGCCAGCTTGACCTGGCTTTCGAGTTGGGCCACTTCGACCTGGGCCTGCAACTCGCCATTGACGCGAGTGATACGCAGCCGCGAAAAATGGGTGTTGAACTGCTCCGAGCTTTCAGCCGGGTAGCGGGCCACCAGCTCTTCGAGGGCGCCCGATTCGGCCGTGCGCACCTGCACCATCTTGCCGGCGCGGCCTTCGAGCAGCTTGCGCGCGGTCTTGTCGCTGCGCAGGAAGTCAGCGGCTGCCGCATCGGCCACGTTCAGGCGGGTGAGCAGGCTGTCAGCGGTGTCGGCGCTGCGGGTCAAATCGCTGCGATAGAGCTCCAGCGAGTGGAGGGCCAGGGCTTCGAGCTGCGACGGAATGTCTTCAGGAGTGACGATTTCCGTCACCAAGCGCCGGGGCAGGTCGGCGGCGTCGGGCGCCAGCGGAGCGATGCCGAAGGCGGTGACTCCGAACCCCATCAGCCCCGCGACCAGCATGGAGGTGAGCGTGCGCGGGTGCCGGCCGATGAAGTGGGTGATGCGTGTGCCAGCCGAAGCGGCCGACGTTTGAAGCGATTCCAACGAGCTCAATTTGATGGTGGGCCGTGAGGCCCTGTCTGCAAGCGCGGCATCGAGGCTGCGCTCTGGTTGGTCTTGCTGCCCACGGGCGTCCACTAGAATCGCGGACGCTTGGCGAGCCCCTGTTTCGGGGTGTTTTGTCGGGTGCGCGGCAGTATAACGGCCGCCTTTTTCTCAATACCCCGGATACCCCTCAGCTTCGGTTTCCCTCATGTCACAAGCACCTCAGCACCCCATCACCGACAAGGTTCGCGAGGCCCTGGCGGTCTCTTTGCGGGGCTGCGACGAACTGTTGCCGCAGGCCGATTGGGTGGCCAAGCTGGCCAAGTCAGAAGCAACGGGCGTGCCACTGCGCATTAAGCTGGGCCTGGACCCGACGGCGCCCGACATCCACCTCGGCCACACCGTGGTGCTGAACAAGATGCGCCAGCTGCAGGACATGGGTCACACGGTCATTTTTCTGATCGGCGACTTCACCTCGATGATCGGTGACCCTTCCGGCCGCAACACCACCCGTCCGCCGCTCACGCGCGAGCAGATCGAATCGAACGCCAAGACCTACCGCAAGCAGGCCGATTTGGTGCTCGATCCCGAAAAAACCGAGATGCGCTACAACTCCGAATGGAGTGACCCGCTGGGTGCGCGCGGCATGATCCAGCTCGCGTCGCGCTACACCGTGGCCCGCATGATGGAGCGCAACGACTTCCACGACCGCTTCAAGGCAGGCACGCCGATCAGCGTGCATGAGTTTCTCTATCCGTTGATGCAAGGGTATGACTCGGTCGCGCTCAAGAGTGACCTGGAACTTGGCGGCACCGACCAGAAGTTCAACCTCCTGGTGGGCCGGGCTTTACAAAGCGAATACGGCCAGGAGCCGCAATGCATCCTGACCATGCCGTTGCTCGAAGGCTTGGATGGTGTCGAGAAGATGTCCAAGAGCAAGGGCAACTACATCGCCGTCACGGAAGCGGCGAACGACATGTTTGCCAAGTTGCTCAGGATCGACGACGTGCTGATGTGGAAGTACTTCAGCCTGTTGAGCTTCCGCCCCGAGGCCGAGGTTGCCAAGCTCAAGGCCGAGGTCGAGGGGGGGCGTAACCCGAAGGACGCCAAGGTGCAACTCGCCAAGGAGGTCACCACCCGCTTTCACAGCGCGGCAGCGGCCGAGGCGGCCGAGGCTGACTTCAACAACCGCGCCAAGGGTGGTGTCCCCGACGAGATCGATGAGGTCTCGCTCAGCGGCGCGCCGCTGGGCATCGCCGCCTTGCTGAAGCAGGCCGGTCTCGCGCCTTCCGGCAGCGAAGCCACGCGCCTGATCGAAGGCAACGGCGTGCGGGTCGACGGCAGCGTGGTCAGCGACAAGGGCTTGAAGCTCGCCGCCGGTACCTACGTCGTGCAAGTGGGCAAGCGCAAGTTCGCACGCGTCACTCTGGGGTGATGCGAATGCGCCGCCGCGGCTTGCTCATGTGGGGCGCATCGCTCGCAGCCACCGCACGGGCCGCACCGACCCCGGCCGAGCGGGCGCGCATTGAGCGCTTGATCGAGTTTGTCGAGGCGCAGAAAGACATCCGTTTCGTGCGCAACGGCACTGCCTATTCGCCGAAGGATGCCGCCAAGTTCTTGCGCAGCAAGTTCGAGAAGATGGGCGAGCACGTGAACACGGCCCAGCAGTTCATCGAGCAGATTGCGTCCAAGTCGAGCACCAGCGGCGAGGTCTATCTGATTCGCCACGCCGATCGGCGCGAGGTGCCGGCCGCCAGGTTCCTGGGTGACGAGCTCAAGCGCATGGACAGCCGGTAACCACCCTGCTCACCTTGCGGGCATAAAAAGGCCGCCCGAAGGCGGCCAAAGAGCTTCCACTGAGGAGATTCGGTTCAGGCGATCAGTCGGCGTATTGACCGTTGGCTTTGATGAGCGGCGTCCAGCGGTTGATTTCGGCTTCGACGAACTTCTTGTGATCAACCGGGTTGATGCGCGCGTCGACGGCGACCACCGCGCCCAGCGACTCTTCGTTCTTGATGAAGGTGCCGTCCTTGAGCGCAACCTTCAGCGCCGCGTTGATCTTGTCGAGCACTGCCTTCGGCGTGCCCTTGGGGGCATAGAGCGCGTGCCAGATGGTCACGTTGAAGCCCTTGAGGCCGGCCTCGTCGAGCGTGGGCAGCGCGGCCAGTGCGGGGATGTTGAGGCGCTTCGGCGTGGTCACGGCGAAGGCCTTGACCTTCTTGGCTTCGATCTGGCCGGTGGTGTTGGTGGTCTGGTCGCACATGATGTCGACTTGCCCCCCAAGCAGGTCGTTCATCGCCGGCGCGGTGCCTTTGTAGGGCACCGGTGTCATGTCGGCCTTGAGCGTGCTTTGCAGCAGCATGCCGCACATGTGCGAGGCCGAACCCAGGCCGGCGTTGGCGATGTTGACCTTGCCCTTGTTGGCCTGGATCCAGGTGGCCAGCTCGGCGTAGTTGTTGGCCGCCAGCGTGGGGCGGCTGATCAGCGTCATCGGCACTTCGTTGATGAGGCCGAGGTACTCGAAGTCTTCGAGCGGCTTGAACTGCAGGTTGCGGTACAGCGCTGGCGAAGTCGCCATGCCGATGTGGGTGATGAGCAGCGTGTAGCCATCGGGTGTGGCGCGGGCCACCTTCGACGCACCCAGCGTGCCACCGGCCCCGGCCACGTTGTCGATCACCACGGCCTGGCCGCCCAGCGGCTTGCGCACGGCTTCGGCGAAGTCACGCCCGACCTTGTCGGTGGGGCCACCCGCGGCGAAGGGGATCACGATCGTGACGGCTTTTTCGGGGTACTCGGCGAAGGCGCTGGTGGCCAGCAGGGCGAGCGCAGTGGCGAGCAGGTTTTTCATCATGGCCATGTGTCCTTCAAAACGGGTGAGCGAATGAAGGAATGCTAAGGACGGCGACCCCGCTCGCCATGACGGAAACTACGTAATCGGCCGCGCGGGTTTACTCGAATCGGCGGGTGTCGTCGATCACCTTGCCGTCGTTGGGCAGGCTGCCCGGGGCGCACAACTCCACCTCGCCACGCAGCTTGGTCACGTCGCGAATCGCGTCGGCCAATCGTGCGCTCAAGTGATCTGGCGCGGCGGAGGTTTCCACCTTCAGCGTCATGCGGTCGTTGGCCATCTCGCCACTGATCACAAGACGGGCCTTGGTGACGTCGGGGAAGCGCTTCACCACCTCGGCCACCTGGCCCGGGTGCACGAACAGGCCCCGCACTTTGGCTGTCTGGTCGGCGCGGCCCATCCAGCCCTTGATGCGGGTGTTGGTGCGGCCGGTGGGACAGGTGCCCGCCAGTACCGCCGACAGGTCGCCGGTGCCGAAACGGATCAAGGGGTAGTCGGGGTTGAGCGTGGTCACCACCAGCTCGCCCACTTCGCCTTCGGGCACCGGGTCGCCGGTGCCAGGGCGCACGATCTCGACGATCACGCCTTCATCGATCACCAGGCCTTGGCGTGCCGAGGTTTCGTAGGCGATGGTGCCCAGGTCGGCCGTGCCATAAAACTGGTAGGCGGTGATGCCACGCTCGGCCAGCCAATCGCGCAAGCTGGGCGGAAAGGCCTCGGCGCCGACAGCCGCCTTGCGCAGCGACGGGATCGGCTTGCCCATCTCGGCTGCTTTCTCGACGATGAGTTTCAGGAAACTCGGCGTGCCCATGTAGCCCGCCGGTCTCAAGTCGGCGATGGCCTGCACCTGCAGCTCGGTCTGGCCGGTGCCGCCTGGGAAGACGGTGCAGCCGAGCGCCTGCGCGCCGGTTTGCATCATCGAGCCGGCGGGTGTGAAGTGGTAGCTGAAGCCGTTGTGTGCGAGATCGCCAGCGCGGAAGCCGGCGGCGAACAGTGCACGTGCCACGCGCCAGTAATCGGAGGCTGCGCCCTCGGGCTCGTACATGCGGCCGGGCGACTGGAACACGCTCTTCGCAACGCCCCAACCGATGGCCGCAAAGCCGCCGAACACATCGCGCTCTCGTTCGGCGTGCTGTCGCTCCATCAGCTCGTGCTTGCGAACGACGGGCAGGCGAGCGAGCGCCGCGCGGCTAGTGACTGCGTGGGCCGCCACGCCTCGCAGGCTTTGAGCGAATGCGGTGGCGCGCGCCTGCGCATGCGCCACCTGCATCGGCAGCGCTGCCATCAGCGCGTGTTCGCGCGCGGTGGGCGTGCGAGTTTCGAGGGCGTCGTAGTGGTCGTTCATCACTCTGCGTCCTGTTGCCAGCGCGACAGGCGCTTCTTCACTTCATCGACGCACTTGCGCACGTCGGCACTGTTTTTCAGCGTGAGCGTCTGCCACTCGGGCGAGGTGGCGGGGCGCTTGGCCAGGCGGGCCGTGAGGGTCGACGCATCGGCGGCGAGATCGACCACACGTTTGCCACCGATCTCGAAGCCGGTGCCGCGCTCGGCGAGTGGCTTGAGATCCCGCAACTGGCGCTTCAAGGTGACCAGCGCTTCGTCGGGCTTGAACGCCGGAAGGGCAAAAAAATCAGCGCTCGAATCCTCACTCATGCGAGCCACCTTTTGCGTCGCTTGTAGCTCTTCACGTCGCGGAAGCTCTTGCGGTCACCGCCCCCCACGCCGAGGTAGAACTCTTTCACGTCTTCGTTGTCGGCCAGCGCCGACGCCGCACCGTCCATCACGATGCGCCCGTTCTCCAGGATGTAGCCGTAGTCGGCATAACGCAGCGCCATGCTGGTGTTCTGCTCGGCCAGCAAGAAGGTCACGCCCTCGCGGGTGTTCAGGTCTTTGACGATCTCGAACACCTCTTGCACGATCTGCGGCGCCAAGCCCATCGAGGGCTCGTCGAGCAACACCATCTTCGGGTTGGCCATCAGCGCGCGGCCGATGGCGCACATCTGCTGCTCGCCGCCCGAGGTGTAGGCCGCCTGCGAGCTGCGGCGCGTCTTCAGGCGCGGGAAGTAGTTGTAGACCTTCTCCAGCGTCTGCGCCACCGCCGCCTTGCCATCGCGCCGTGTGTAGGCGCCGGTCATCAGGTTTTCTTCGATGGTGAGGTGGGCGAAGCAGTGCCGGCCCTCCATCACCTGGATCACGCCGCGGTTGACCATCTCCGAGGTCGATAGCGCCTCGATGCGCTCACCGCGCAACTCGATGCTGCCCTTGGTGACCGCCCCACGCTCGCCCGCCAGCAGGTTGCTGACGGCGCGCAGCGTGGTGGTCTTGCCGGCGCCATTGCCGCCAAGCAAGGCCACGATGCCGCCTTCGGGCACTTGAAGCGACACGCCTTTCAGCACCAGGATCACGTGGTTGTAGATGACCTCGATGCCGTTGACGTTGAGCAGGATGCTCGAAGGCGACGTGCTCATGGCTCAGCTCTGGCAGTCCTCGGGGGTACGCCGCGTCATCTTCTTGTCCGCCGCGTACTTATCAGCCGCCGCCTTCTGCATCGGCTTCAGGATCTGCTCATCGGCCTGCAACCAATCGGAGGTGAAGTTCCACTTCGCGCCGTCCCAGGTGTGGATACGCGCCCAGGCCACGCCCATGTGGTCGGCGCAGCTGGTCGAGAGCGGGCGCATCACGCCGGCAAAGCCCAGCGCGTCGAGCTTCTTCTGGTCGAGCGCCATGTTCTCGTAGCCCCAGCGCGCTTGCTCTCCGGTCATCACCTTGCCTTTGCCGAAGCGCTCTTGCGCGCGCTTCACGCCTTCGACGGCGATCATCGCGCTCATCAGCCCGCGCATGTAGAGCACCGTGCCGACCTCTTCCTTCGGCCCGGTGCCCTGG
>JACMKJ010000448.1 GCA_014380155.1 Rhizobacter sp.
CCGGTCCCACCGAGCCCAGCCACGAGGCCGAAGCCGCAGCGGCTGACGAAGCCGTGGCCGAAGCGGTCACCGAACCCGTCGACCCCGCGCTGACCGAGTGGCTGGCCGCGCTCAACCTGCCGGCAGCACCCGCTGAGACACCCGCCACTGCGGTGGCCCAGAGCGGCGAGCGTGCTGGCCTGGCGTTCACCAGCCAGCCCGCCAAGGGCGACGCGCGCACACCCGGCGATGCCACCCAAGTTGTGAGCCCGCGTGGCGACGCCACACAAGAACTCACCGAGCGCCTGCAAGTGGCACGCGACAACCGCGGCAAGCCCGAGCCCGCCGCGGCCGATGCACAAACCGAAGCTTCGACATGGCAAGCCGCCGTGGAGCGTGTGAGCGTGTTGGCCGAAGCCCCGGCCCGCCAAGATACCCCGGCGCTCGGAGCGCTTGGCGCTGCCGCACAAACACCCGGCGTGGCGCGCTCGGCTGATGCCGCGGCGCCGGTCGCCGTGAGCATGCCCACACCAGCCACCGCGCCTGAGTTTGCGCAGTCGCTCGGTGTGCAGGTCAGCGTGCTGGTGCGCGACGGTGTCCAGCAAGCCGAGCTGCACCTCAACCCGGCCGAGATGGGACCGATCTCGGTGCAGATCGCCCTCGACGGCACGCAGGCGCAAGTCAACTTTGGCGCCGACTCGGCCGCCACGCGGCAGATCATCGAAACCGGCCTGCCCGAGCTGGCGGCGGCCCTGCGGGACGCCGGTTTCACCCTCTCGGGTGGCGGTGTGCACAGCCAGGCGCGTGGGCGCGGCGACGGCGACGAGGCCTCGGGTGGCCCTCCATCGGGCCGCAATCGCGCGTCAGCTGAGGCGGAAGTCACGACCCAGCGCATCAGCGCTCGCGTATCGGCGGGTGGCGTGGACCTCTACGCCTGAGCGTCATGACCACCCCTCGGCCGACGAGTACGTCGGCCGATCCCCCAAGGGGATGGCGGGCCGGCTTGGGAGCGGCCCGGCGCTCGTCCCGCTGGTGCAGTCACAGTTGAAGGCTTTACGCCGCTGAAGGCGGGCTTTCCCCCCGCTTATCAGGCCATCGAAAAGTCCCCCGTTTTTCATAATTTCCTTCCATAGCCGGCCCCTTTTTGCGGGCCCGCTTTTGAAGGAGTTTTCATGGCCACTGCTGCCGCTGCCGTTGTCGACGCTGCCGTCGCAGGCGATGCTGTCCCGAAGAAGGGCAAGAAGAAGCTGATCATCATCCTCGTGGCCGTGCTGCTGATTGCACTGCTGGGTGGTGGCGCCGCGGTGTTCATGATGAAGAAGAAGGCGGCGGCTGCCGCTGCTGCGGAAGAGGATGGCGGCGAGAGCGAAGTGACCGCGGCCACTGAAAAGCGCAAGGAGCGCGCCAAAAATCCACCCACCTTCGTGCCGCTCGAGCCCTTTGTCGTGAACCTGGCCGACAAGGAAGCCGACCGTTTCGCCCAGATCGGCGTGACGCTCGAAGTCGAAGACGCCAAGTTCGCCGAAGAGATGAAGGCTTACATGCCGGCCATCCGCAACGGCATCCTGATGGTGTTGGCCCACAAGACATCGGCCCAGCTGTTGTCGCGTGAAGGCAAGCTCGCCCTGGCCCGCGAAATCATGCGTGAGGCGGTGTTGCCGCTGGGCATCGACGCCAGCGCGGAGCCCGCGCCCAAGGTCGTGGCCGCAAGCGACGAAGAGCAAGACGAAGTCGACCCCGATGCGGAGCCGGCCCCCAAGAAGCGCAAGAAGGCAGCGGCTGCGGTCAACAACCCCGTCAAGCACGTGCACTTCTCCAATTTCATCGTGCAGTGACCAGCAGCCGAGCCGCGCAATGAACCAGCAAATCCTTTCTCAGGACGAAGTGGATGCCCTGCTGCAGGGCATCACCGGCGAGAGCCAGAAGCTCGAAGCCGACGACGCGCCCAGCGGTGGTGTTCGCAATTACGACATTGCCAGCCAGGAGCGGATCGTCCGTGGGCGCATGCCCACGATGGAGATCATCAACGAGCGGTTTGCGCGCAACATCCGCATCGGCTTGTTCAACTTCATCCGCCGCAGCCCCGAGATTTCGATTGGCGGCATCAAGGTGCAGAAGTACAGCGCCTTCCTGCGCGAGATCGTGGTGCCGACCAATTTCAACATCGTGTCGGTGCGCCCGCTGCGCGGCTCAGGCCTGATCGTGTGCGACCCGACGCTCGTGTTCGCGGTGATCGACGCGCTGTTTGGCGGCGCCGGCAAGTTCCACACACGCATCGAAGGGCGCGACTTCTCGCCCACCGAGCAGCGCATCATCACTCGCCTGGTCGAGGTGATCACCGCCGAATACAAGAAGGCCTGGCACGGCATCTACCCGCTGGAGCTCGACTACCAGCGCTCCGAGATGCAGCCGCAGTTTGCCAACATCGCCACGCCGAGCGAGATCGTGGTGGCCACCAGCTTCACGCTGGAAATTGGCGACACCACCGGCACCATTCACTTCTGCATTCCGTACGCCACGCTGGAGCCGATCCGCGACGTGCTGTATTCGACCATCCAGGGCGACAGCAACGAGCCCGACCGCCGCTGGGTCAACCTGATGAAGCAGCAGATCCAGGCCGCCGAGGTCGAGATCGTGGCCGAGCTGGCGCAAGCCCCGGCCACGGTGGAGCAACTGCTGTCGTTCAAGGCGGGTGACTTCATCGAGCTCGACCTCGAAGCCGGCATCCAGGGCAAGGTTGTCGGTGTGCCGATCTTCGACTGCCACTACGGCACCTCGAACGGCAAGTACGCCTTGAAGATCGATCAAATGTTGTCCACCTCGAGCATGGGGTGGTTAGGAGAGAACAATGTCAGCTGAAGAAGCAAACGCACCATCTGCCGAAGACGCGATGGCGGCCGAGTGGGCCGCGGCCCTGGCCGAATCGAAGCCCGAGGTGGCGTCTGAAGTGCAGACCGCTGCGGAGAGTGCTTCGCCGGTGGCCTTCACCAACTTCAGCGGCAGCGGTGCCCCGGGGGCGGGCAACGACATCAACATGATTCTCGACATCCCGGTGCAGCTCACCGTGGAGTTGGGGCGCACGCGCATCCCGATCAAGCACATCCTGCAGCTGGCGCAAGGCTCGGTGGTCGAGCTCGACGCACTGGCCGGCGAGCCGATGGACGTGCTGGTCAACGGCTACCTCATCGCCCAGGGCGAGGTGGTGGTGGTGAACGACAAGTTCGGTATTCGCCTGACCGACATCGTGACGCCGAGCGAGCGCATGCGCCGTCTCAGCAAAGGCTGAAGTTCATGCAGCCCCCACGCTCACTTCGTTCACTGCCCACCAAGGGGGCGCCAGTTCCCTTGGGACGGCCCGGCGGGAACTGAGCTAATGTCAGCTTCTTCCGGAATCACCTCGCTGCTGTGGTTCATCGCGATCATCGTGATGATCCCGGTGGCGCTGTGGCTGCTCAAGCGCACGCCCATGGGCGGCGGCGCGTCACAAGGGCTGATGCGCAGCGTGGCCATGCTGCCGCTGTCGCCCAGCCAGCGCATCGTCACCGTCGAAGTGGGACAGGGCGATGAACGCCAGTGGCTGGTGCTGGGTGTGACCGCCAACAGCATCACCACCTTGCACACCATGGCGCCGCAGGCCGAAGCGCCTGCCGCCGGCATGCCGGTGCCTCCTTTTGCGCAGCTGCTGAACAAGCTGCGCCGCGACCAAGGGTCCACCCAGTGAACACTTTTTTTTCGCCCTGCGCGAAGCGCATGGCCTTCATCGCCGGCTTGTCGTTGTTGTCGGCTGTTCCTGGCGCGGCTTTAGCTCAAAGCACTGGTGGCGCGAGCCTGCCGCTGGTGGTGGGGCAGGGCGCGGGTGGCACCAGCTACTCGGTGCCGATCCAGACGCTGCTGTTCTTCACCGCCTTGAGCTTCTTGCCGGCGGTGCTGCTGTTGATGACCGGCTTCACCCGCATCGTGATCGTGCTGAGCCTGCTGCGTCAGGCGCTGGGCACACAGTCGGCGCCGCCCAACCAGGTGATCGTCGGCTTGAGCCTGTTCCTCACCTTCTTCGTGATGAGCCCGACGCTCGACAAGGTGTACGCGCAGGCCTACCAGCCGTATTCCGAGAACAAGATTGCTTTCGACGAAGCGTTGAAGCGTGGTGAAGTGCCAATGCGCGAGTTCATGCTCAAGCAAACGCGCCAGGCCGACGTGATGCTGTTCGCCAAGCTGGCCAAGATCGACCCCTCGGTGAAGAGTGCCGACGTGCCTTTCAAGGTGCTGGTGCCGGCCTTCGTGACGAGCGAGTTGAAGAGCGCCTTCCAGATCGGCTTCCTGATCTTCATTCCGTTTCTCGTGATCGACATGATCGTCGCCAGCGTGCTGATGAGCCTGGGCATGATGATGCTGAGCCCGGTGCTGGTGGCCTTGCCCTTCAAGCTGATGTTGTTCGTGCTGGCTGACGGCTGGAACCTGCTGCTGGGTTCGCTGGCCGCCAGCTTTGCGCAGTAGAGAGAGCCCATGGATTCACAACAAGTTTTCACCTACGGCCAACAAGGCCTGTACCTGCTCTTGATGGTGTCGGCACCGGTGCTGCTGGTGATCCTGGGTGTGGGTTTGCTGGTGAGCATCTTCCAGGCGGCCACGCAGATCCATGAGTCGACGCTGTCCTTCGTCCCGAAGATGATCGCGGCCGTGGCCGTGCTGGCCATTGCCGGGCCGTGGATGCTGACCACGCTGGTGGAGTATTTGCAGCGAACCTTGACCGCCATTCCCAGCGCGGTCGGCTGATGCTGACGTTCACCGAAGCGCAGGTGGTGGCGTGGATCACGCCGATGCTGTGGCCCTTTCTGCGCGCACTGTCCTTGTTCAGCACCTTGCCGGTGTTGTCGCAGCGCAGCGTGCCTTTGAGGGTGCGCGTCGGTCTCGCTTTTCTGATCACCGTGTGCGCGCAGGCTTCATTGCCTGAGATGCCCGTGGTGCCGCTCGACTCACCGTTGGCCTTGTTGGTGGTGTTGCAGCAGGTGCTGATCGGCGCAACGCTCGGCTTCGCCGCACGCATCGTGTTTTCGGCCATCGAATTCGCGGGCGAGCTGGTGGGCTTGCAGATGGGTTTGAACTACGCCGGCTTCTTCGACCCGTCGACGGGCGGGCAGGGTACGGCAGTAGGGCGCTTCTTTGGCACCACGGTGTCGTGGCTCTTCATCGTCATCAACGGCCATTTGCTGATCATCATGGCGCTGGTGCAGAGCTTTCAGGCCTTTCCGGTGGGGCCGGAGCCGTTTGCTTTTCTGCGCGCCTTGCAGCCGCAGGTGTGGGGTGCCGAGATCTTCAAGCTGGGCTTGTGGATTGCGTTGCCGATCATCACCATGCTCTTGTTCATGAACCTGGTGCTCGGGATCATTTCTCGCGTTTCGCAGCAGATGAACATCTTTGCGATCGGATTTCCGATCACGCTGGGGGTGGGCTTGCTGGGGGTGTTGCTCACCCTCCCGATGATGCAGGCGCCGTTCACGATGGCGCTGGAGCAGATGCTGTCGCACTTTCAGTAGGTGGCGGGGCCATGGTGTCCCAAGCCCGGGAAAGCCCCGCCTTCCCCCCTCTTATCGCCCTCAAGTCCAGCCCACAACTGGAAACAATCCCATAAGCCCAGAAATCCCCCGCCATGGCCGCCTCCGACCAAGACCGCAACCTACCTGCTTCGCAGAGAAAACTCGACAAGGCCCGCAAAGACGGCCAGGTCGTGCGTTCACGCGATCTGGGTCACTTTGCCGCCATCGCGGCCGGTGGCACGGTGCTGGTGGTGCTCGCGCCGCAGGTGTCGCACTGGTCGGCCAGGTTGCTGGGCAACGGCTTGAAGTTCAACGCCGCTTCGGTGCAGTCGCCCGCCTTCATGGTCGAGCGCCTGGGCGATCTCACGCTGCAGATGATGTGGATCGTGGTGCCGCTCGGCCTGGTGATGATGTTGGTGGCGTTGGCCATGGCCGTGGCCGCCGGCGGCTGGGTCTGGACCTTCAAGCCGCTCACGCCCAATTTCGGCAAACTCAACCCGATCACCGGGCTGCCGCGCATCTTCTCCAAGCAGCAGCTCGTCGACGCCATCAAGGCCTCGGTGCTGGCGCTGATCCTGGGCACCATCGGCGCGCTCTACCTGCGCGCCAACATCGACACCTTCGGCGGCGTGCTCACCATGGCGCTGCCGGTTGCGCTGTCTCACGCCGGCAGTGCCATCGTGGGCGGCATGTTGTTGCTCTTGCTCGCGCTGGCGGCCTTTGCGATGGTCGACGTGCCGCTGCAAAAGCACCTGCACGCCGGGCGGCTCAAGATGAGCCACCAGGAAATGAAGCAGGAGCAGAAAGAAGTCGAGGGCAACGTCGAGGTGAAGGCCAAGGCACGTGCCCGCATGCGCGAGATGAACAACCGCCGCATGATGGCCGCCATCCCGAATGCCGACCTGGTGGTGATGAACCCGACCCACTATGCGGTCGCGCTCAAGTACGACGACGCCAAGATGGGCGCCCCGCGTGTGGTGGCCAAGGGCGCCGACCTGATGGCGATGAAGATTCGCGACATCGCCAAGTCGTCGCAGGTGCCGGTGCTTCAAGCCCCGGTGCTGGCGCGTGCGCTGTATGCCCACGCCGAGGTCGACCGCGAGATTCCTGCAGCGCTGTTCTCGGCCGTGGCCCAGGTGCTGGCTTATGTGTACCAACTGCGCGCTTCGCTCACAGGCCGTGTGGCCGCACCGGGCGCGCTGCCCGAACTTCACGTGCCGGCCGAGTTGGACCCGCACAACAAACCGGGCTGGGTGCCTGACGAGGTTCTCGAATGAATGCGCTGATGAAACAGATGCAGGGCTTTCTGGGCCCACACGCCACCGCCATCAAGGCGCTGATGGCGCCGGTGTTCATCATCATGGTGCTGTCCATGATGGTGCTGCCACTGCCGGCCTTTGCGCTGGATTTGCTGTTCACCTTCAACATCGCGATGGCGCTGATGGTGATGATGGTGGCCGCCTACATGGTGCGCCCGCTCGACTTCTCGGCCTTCCCGACGGTCATCCTGCTGACCACGCTCTTGCGCCTGTCGCTCAACATCGCCTCCACCCGCGTGGTGCTGCTCGAAGGCCACACCGGCCCGGGTGCGGCCGGCAAGGTGATCGAATCGTTTGGCCACTTCCTGATCGGCGGCAACTTCGCGGTCGGCCTGATCGTGTTCGCCATCCTGGTGGTGATCAACTTCATCGTGGTCACCAAAGGCGCAGAGCGCATTGCCGAAGTCGGCGCGCGTTTCACCCTGGACGCGATGCCCGGCAAGCAGATGGCCATCGACGCCGACCTCAACGCCGGCCTGATCGACGAAAAAGAAGCCAAGCGCCGCCGCATGGAAGTGGGCAACGAGGCCGAGTTCTTCGGCTCCATGGACGGTGCCAGCAAGTTCGTGCGCGGGGACGCCATCGCCGGCCTGCTGATCCTCTTCATCAACATCATCGGCGGCTTCATCATCGGCGTGGCGCAGCACGACCTGAGCGCTTCGCAAGCGGCCAACAGCTACATCCTGATGGCGGTGGGCGACGCGCTGGTGGCGCAGATTCCGGCGCTGCTGATCTCGGTGGCGGCGGCGATGGTCGTCTCGCGCGTGGGCAAGGAGCAAGACGTCGGCACGCAGATCGCGGCCCAGGTGTTCAGCTCGCCGCGCATCCTGGCCATCACCGCCGCCGTGATCGGCATGTTGGGTTTGATCCCGGGCATGCCTCACTTCGTGTTCTTGCTCATTGCCTCGGGGCTCGGCTACTCGTCGTGGTGGATGAACCGGCGCAACCAGCGCGCCAAGCTCGCTCCGCCCACACCGGCGATCACGGCCGAGCCGAATGCCGAAGCCACCTGGGACGACCTGCAACCCGTCGACACCCTCGGCCTCGAAGTGGGCTACAGATTGATTGCGCTGGTCGACAAGGCGCGCCAGGGCGACCTGCTGCAACGCATCAAGGGCGTGCGTCGCAAGTTTGCGCAAGACGTGGGCTTCTTGCCGCCGCCGGTGCACATCCGCGACAACCTGGAGCTCAAGCCCAGCATGTACCGCCTCACGCTGCGTGGTGCGGTGGTGGGCGAGGGCGAGGCCTTCCCCGGCATGCTGCTGGCCATCAACCCCGGTGGTGCCACCACCAACCTGATCGGCACCAAGACCCACGACCCGGCGTTTGGTTTGCCGGCGGTGTGGATCGAAGAGCGCCAGCGTGAAGCGGCGCAGATGAACGGTTTCACGGTTGTCGATTGTTCGACCGTGATCGCCACGCACCTGTCGCACCTGATGCAGCTGCACGCTGCCAAGCTGCTGGGCCGGGTGGAGGTGCAGCAGTTGGTGGAGCACGTGACCAAGCTCGCGCCCAAGATGATCGAAGACGTGGTACCCAAGATGGTGAGCATCCCGTCGCTGCAGAAGGTGTTGCAGCTGCTGCTCGAAGAGGGCGTGCACATTCGCGACATGCGCTCCATCGTGGAGTGCCTGGCCGAACATTCGTCGACAGTGAGCGACCCGGCCGAGTTGTCGCGCCGCATTCGCATCCACATTGCGCCCGCGATCGTTCAGCAGATCTATGGGCCGGTGCAAGAGCTGGAAGTGATTGCGCTCGAGCCCGAACTGGAGCGTCTGGTCACCCAGGCCTTGAACTCACCGCATGGCGCCGCGCTCGACCCGGGCGTGGCCGACACGCTGACCCGCAGTGCCGCGCAATCGGCCAAGCGGCAAGAGGATCTGGGACACCCGGCCTGCCTGCTGGTACCCGACATGATCCGCGCGCCGATGGCCCGCTTGCTCAAGCGCGCAGCACCGCGGCTGCGCGTGCTGGGTCACAGCGAGATTCCAGAAACCCACTCCATCCGCATCGGCGCGATCATCGGCGCGCAGGGCTGATCCCGTCCCGCCGCTGTTTGGCCCGTGGGGAGCCGACGCTCAGCGCGCAGGCGTCACTCGCCAGACTGTGTTGGAGAGATCGTCGGCAACGATCAGTGCGCCCTTGGGGTCCACGGTCACGCCGACTGGGCGGCCCATGGTCTTGCCATCGACCTGGAAGCCGGTGACGAAATCGACCGCAGGGCCGCTGGGGCGACCGTTGGCGAAGGGTACGAAGATCACCTTGTACCCAACCGGTTCGTCGCGGTTCCAGCTGCCGTGCAAACCGATGAACGCGCCTGCGGTGAACGGGGCGGCGAACTCAGCCCGCACAAAGGACAGTCCCAGAGGCGCCGAATGCGACTGCAAGGCGAAGTCGGGGCGCACTGCGGCCTGGACTTGTTTGTCGTTCTGGGGCTGCACGCGGCGGTCGACGTTGGGGCCCCAGTACGCGTATGGCCAGCCATAGAACGCACCCTCTCGCACCGAGGTGAGGTAGTCGGGAACGAGGTCGGGGCCGAGCTCGTCACGCTCGTTCACCACAGCCCAAAGTTGACGGCTTGCGGGCTCGAAGGCAAGCGCCGTGGGATTGCGCAGGCCGGTTGCGAACACCCGTGTGGCGCCACTGCTGGCGTCGACCTGCCAGACCACGGCGCGGTTCTCCTCCACCGCCATGCCGCGCTCGCCGATATTGCTGTTGGAGCCGATGCCGACGTAGAGAAAGCGGCCGTCGGCGTCCGCCGCGAGCGACTTCGTCCAGTGGTGGTTGATCGCTGACGGCAACTTGGCCACCGTCACGGGAGCCGCGGTAGCCTGCGTCTGCCCGACCACGTACTCCAGGCGCACCAGCGCGTCCTGGTTGGCGACATAAAGCCGGGTTCCCACCAGAGCCAGCCCGTAGGGTGCGTTGAGGTTCTCCGCGTAGACCCACCGGCCTTCGTAGTTGCCATCTCCATCGGCATCTCGCAGCAAGGTCAAACGGTTGCCGCCTTTGACAGGCGTGGTGCCCTTCGACTTGATGATGCCGGCGACATAGTCTTTGGTTCTCAAGACCGGCGCACCGCCACCCTTGCCTTCGGCCACCAGGATGTCGCCATTGGGCAGCACCAGCGTCTGGCGGGGGACTTTCAGGTCGGTGGCGATGGCCTTGATCGCCCAGCCTTGCGGCACCGAGGGGCTGCGGTCGCCCCAGCTGGTGGGTTCGGCGATGCGCATGCTCGGCAGCAGCCCGCGCTGCGGTGGCGGTAGATCCGGGTTGGCGCCGTGTGGTGCGCTGCCCGGGCCGGCCGCTGCGGCAGCGAAGCTCAGCGTGGTGCCGAGCATCGCGATTGCGGCCACGGCGCCTGCGATGTACAGGCCCGGGGTCGTCATGCGGTTCTCCGGAAAGAATTCGCGAGCCCGATCGCGCTGGCCGTCGCGGCGAGCACCACCACCACGGCCGACAGGACCAATCCGGTCGGCATCGCTGCCCAGCCGTCCTTGGCGTGGACCAGGGCATTGATGAAACCGACCACGAAGGTCGTCAGCAGCAACACCAGATAGGCGATGCTGCGGCGGTGGCGCGTTGCGGGGGAGCGCAGCAAATCCGCCACGCCCCACAGCAGCGCCAGGCCCGCGATCAGCAGGCCTCCGGCGATCAACCACGCGGCAAAGTTGACCCACTGAATCTCGTAGGTGCTGGTGTAGGCCCAGTCGCTGAGCAGCGCGCCGAAGAACAGCGGAAATGACGAAAAGGCGATGACGGCATGCATGACGTTGTTCGCGGCAGGAGCTATGTCGTGCGGCAGCCCGACTCGTCCGCACAAAAGTGTGTTGAAAAGTCCATCATCGGCCGCGCGCGGCAGTGGTCTGTGCGCTATCGAACACAGCGGGTTGTTTCACTGTGTTGTGACGCAAGCGGGAACAGCCGTCTTAGACTGTGTGCAAGCCCGAAGCGAAGGATCACAGCATGGACGAACCAAGGAGGTGGGTCCCCTACTGCGGCGAGGCTCCAGGCCCGGAGATCTGGCTGAGCCGCTGGAATCTCGATCCGGTGCTCGGCGCAGCCCTGTTGCTGCTGGCGCTGGCGCTGTGGCGCCTGCCCGCAGGTCACGACCTCACGCCCAGACGGCGCCTGAGTCTGCGTTGCGCGTGGGCCCTGACGGTCGTGCTTTATGTGTCGCCGCTGTGTGCCCTGAGCTCGGCTTTCTTCACGCTGCGGGTGATCCATCACATCGCGCTCGTGTTGGTGATGGCTCCGTTGCTGGTGTTTGGTTTGGAGCCATGGCTGCGTCGCCTGCCGACTTCGCTTTGGAGTTCGACGGCCATCGCCGCGATGACCTTCTGGAGTTGGCATGCGCCGGCGCTCTACGCGGCAGCCCTGTCGTCGGTCGTGGTCTACGCGCTGATGCAATTGACGCTGCTGGCGAGCGCGATGGGCTTCTGGATCGCGGTCCGCAGGGCAAGCCCGACCGCGGGGATGGGCGCCATCCTCGCCACCACGGTGTTGATGGGTCTGCTGGGCGCGTTGATCACCTTCGCCGGGCAGCCGATTTATGCCCCGCACTTTGCGTCGACGCTGAGCTGGGGTGTATCGCCGCTGGAAGACCAGCAACTCGCCGGCATCACGATGTGGGCGCCGGGCAGCATCGCCTACCTGGCCGCCGCGATCTGGATCGGCTGGCGCTGGCTAAGCGCCGAGCGTGCGCGTGGCTCGCGCATCGAGCCGGCATGAATCTCGTTGCCGCCATCGAATGGGCCGAGGGCTACCACCGGCGCGGCCTGTACTCGCCGATTGGTGTCGCCTTCCACTGGGTGATGGCCACGCTGATGATCTTCCAGCTGGCGCATGGCTGGTACCTGGGCTGGCAACCGGTGGGGGGAGACAAGTACATCGGCTATCAGACCCACACCGAGATCGGGCTGACGATCATGCTGCTCGGCACGCTGCGCTTGTTCTGGCACAGCCAGCTGAGCGGCCCCGGGAACGTCGACGAGGCGTCGTTGGCAGGCAGGGCGAGCCGCCTGCTGCAAGCCTGGTTCTATTTCAGTTTCTTCGCGTTGCCCATCAGCGGCTGGGTCATGTGGTCCACGTTGCCCAGCGACCTGCCGTTGTCGATCGCCGGTTTGATCCCGTTTCCCAACCTGCCTTTCGACCAGTTGTCCGAGGGCCTGCAGCACCGCTTGATGCAGTGGGCCGCGACGACGCACTTCTGGATCGTCTGGATCACGGCGCTGATCATTCCCGGTCATGCCGGGGCAGCCGTGCTGCATTACGTGATCAAGCGCGACCGCGTTCTTCCTTCGATGTTCGACCTCAACGGGCCGCAGGTGCCGGGCGTGGTGGGATCCGCGACAGATAAAGGCTCAGCTGCGTGACCTCCTCGGGCTTGAGCTGCTGCGCCACTTTCAACATCACATGATTGCCATCATTGCGCCGTTTCGAAACCTGCCAGTCCTGCAACTGCTGGGCCAGATAGAGCGCGGGCTGCGCGTTCAGCGGCGGCCCGTTCACCGTGCCGACCCCGTCGACGCCATGGCACTGCTGACACGCACTGGCATACAGCCCCGGTGTCGTCGCGGCAATCACTTCCTCGGTGGCGGGCGTCAAGGCCAGCGGCGGCAGAGCGGCGTAGTAGTTGGCCACGCGCACACGTTCATGGCTGTCGAGAAAGCGCGCCACGTCGCGCATCACCTCGTGCGCCCGCAAGCCGGTTGCGTAGTCTTCCATCTGTTTTTGCAGGTAGCCCGTCGGCAGGCCGGCCAGGCGCGGCGCGTCGAAACCGTTGCCCTCGCCACGCGCGCCATGGCAGGTCACGCAGGCATAACGCGCGCCGCCTTCTCCGCCGCTCATCGCGATGAGTTCGCCGCCGCGGCTCCAGCGGTCGTCGCTGCTGGTCATGCGATCGGTACAAGCCGTCGTCAGCGCGAGGGCGAACAGGGCCAGCAGCAGGCCGCCGCAGCTTGCGAGCCGGTTTTCGTGCAGCGACGGTTGTCTACGCATGGGGACTAGATCATCGTTCATGCAAAGGCCCGGCCGCTTAAAGGGTGGCAAATGCGGCCTGTGGCTGGTGCTGGCCTGCGCCTGCTTGGTGGCCTGCGATGGCCCGCCCGACCGCACGCCGACGCTGGGCGACGCCAACCTTGCAAAGGGTCGGCAGCTCGTCGCCGACAAGGGCTGCGTGGCGTGTCACACCTTTCCCGATGTGAAGTGGCCGCGCGGCAGGCTCGGGCCGTCACTGGAAGATTTCGGTCGACAGGGCCTGATCGCCGGGCGGCTGCCCAACCAACCCGGCGTGTTGATGCAGTTCGTCAGGAACGCCCCGGCGCTCGTGCCCGGCACCGCCATGCCGGCCATTTCGATGACAGACCAGGAAGCCCGCGATGTCACAGCCTATCTCCTCACGCTCA
>JACMKJ010000449.1 GCA_014380155.1 Rhizobacter sp.
CTGCGCCACTGCATTTGCCGCTTCGGGTCGGCCAGGGCCTTGTGCGCCCGCTCGACCAGCGCTTGGGCGCTGAAGGGCTTCTCGATGAAGTCGACCGCGCCCTGGTGCATGGCAGTGACAGCAATGGAGATGTCAGACGCGCCGGTCAGGAAAATGACGGGCAGCTCGCAACCCCGTTCGCGCAACAACCGGTGCAGTTCGGGGCCCGACATGCCGGGCATCTTGACGTCCAGAAGAAGCAGCGCCCAAGTCCGCAACTCCGCATGGGCCAGCAACTCGGTGCCCGAGGCGAAGAGTTGCACCTCGAAGCCTGCGGTCGTGAAAACCGTCTCCAGTAGGCTGCGCATCAGGCCGTCATCGTCCACCACGAGCACCCGCGGCGCGGGCGTGCGCGGGGTCCGTGATGACGCGCTGAGCGACATGCGGGCGGTCCTTTCGATCGGCAGACAGGAATGTGCGGCACGCACTGCCCGCTCTCTGATCCTGGCGCGCGCTGCGCGCTGCGGCCACCGGACGGAACCCAATCCCACCGTAGGCGCTCGCGCCTACGGTCCTTTCTACAATGGCGCCGGTGCACCTGACCAACGCCGACCTCCACAGCCATTCCAATATCTCCGATGGCACGCTCAGCCCAGAGGACCTGGCAGCGCGGGCTTGCGACAAAGGGGTCGAGCTGTGGTCGCTGACCGACCACGACGAGATCGGCGGGCAGGCTCGGGCAACCCAGCGCGCACGGGCGCTGGGCCTGGACTACCTGACTGGCGTCGAGGTGTCGGTCACATTCGCTGGCGAAACGGTGCACATCGTCGGCCTGGGCTTCGACGCGGACGACAGCGCATTGCAGGCCGGCCTGGCCGCCACGCGCGGCGGACGGCGAGACAGGGCCCTGCGCATGGGCGACGGCCTGGCTGAGGTCGGCGTGCCTGGCGCGTTCGAGGGCGCGTTGAAGTACGTCGGCAACCCCGACCTGATCTCGCGCACCCACTTTGCCCGTTTCCTGGTCGAAACCGGTGTGTGCAGCGACACCCACGAGGTGTTTCGCCGTTTCCTGACCGATGGCAAGCCCGGTTTCGTGGCGCACCAATGGGCACGCCTGGCCGATGCGGTGCGCTGGATCACACGGGCCGGCGGCCTGGCCGTCATCGCCCACCCGGCGCGCTACAAGTTTTCGCCCACTGCCGAGTACGCGCTGTTCTCGGAGTTCGTGGCCCACGGCGGCCGTGGGGTCGAGGTGATGACGGGCAGCCACAGCGAGCCAGAGCGTGTGCGCTACGCCGACATGGCGCTGGAATTCGACCTGCTGGCCTCGCGCGGCAGCGACTTTCATTCACCCACCGAGAGCCGCACCGAACTCGGCTCTCTGCCCGACCTGCCTGGGCGTCTAAAGCCGGTGTGGGATGCGCTCGAGCACCGCGTGCAACGCGGCGCGTGACGCCAGGCTCTTGCTGCACAGCAGCAAAAAAGTACCCATCCAGGCGCTCCGTCAGATAGACTCGCGGGCTTGGCGGCACTCGCTGCCACCCGTTCATCCCCTCTGACCTTCAGCGTCCCGCATTCGTGGGAGCGCATTTTTCGGGTCGGCGGCGATGCCGTCGTACCGATCCGAACCAGCCAGCGCGTTCTGCGCCGGGCTCACCCGTATTGATGCGACTTCACCCGACGGTGCGCTCAACCCCGCGCGCCGCCGGTGGGCCCGTGCCTGTGTGCCGAGCCCGCCATTGAGAGAGAGACTGCGATGAGCTTCGAGAACCTGAACCTGCACGCCACACTCATACGTGCCGTGGCCGATGCCGGCTACACCCAAGCCACCGACGTTCAACTGCAGGCCATTCCGGCCGCGTTGGCCGGACGCGACCTGATGGTCAGCAGCAACACCGGCAGTGGCAAGACGGCCAGCTTCGTGCTGCCGGCCCTGATGAAGGTCATGGCCGCGCGTGACGCGCGTGCGGCTGCAGAAAAGGCCGAAAAGGCTGAGCGTGCGACGCCGGCCGTCAATCCGCCGGGCCAGGCGCTGCCTCGCGGCCCGCGCCCTGCGAACCTGTCGTCGGGCCCGCGCGTGCTGGTGCTCACGCCGACCCGCGAGCTGGCACTGCAGGTGTCGAAGGCTGTCAGCGACTACGGTCGCCATGTGCCGGGC
>JACMKJ010000450.1 GCA_014380155.1 Rhizobacter sp.
CCTCGCGGCCAACGACAACAACGTGCCCGGCACCTCGCATTTCTCCGTCGCCGATGCGCGCGGCGGCGTCGTCACCTATACCTCGACGCCCAGCGCAGCCAGGAAATCATGGAGCTGCTGTGGCGGCTCAACACCGAACGCGGCATCACCGTGCTGATGGTCACCCACGAGCCCGACATGGCCGCCTACGCCAAACGTGTGGTGCGCTTCGTCGACGGCCGTGTGGCCAGCGACACCTCCAACCCCCACCCGATCGGCCTCAAGGCCGCGGCGGCGCTGGTGGAAGAGAGCGCCTGATGTTGCTCAACACCCTCTGGCTCGCCTTGCGCTCGATCCGGCGCAACCTGCTGCGCTCCTTCCTCACCATCCTCGGCATCGTGATCGGTGTCAGCGCGGTGATCACCATGGTGACGCTCGGCAACGGCGCCACGCAGTCGGTGCAAAACCAGATCGCGGGCCTGGGCACCAACCTGCTGATGGTGCGCCCCGGCCAGCGCATGGGCCCGGGCGGCGGTGGTGGCGCGCCCTCGTTCAAAGAGGCCGACGCGCAGGCCGTGGCCACGCAGATTGGCGGCATCCAGGCGGTCGCACCCGAGGCGCGCACCAGCGCCACCGTGGTGGCCAACGGCCGCAACTGGGCCACCAGCATCACCGGCAGCAACAACAGCTGGTTCGACACCAGCAACTGGACACTCAGCGCCGGCCGGCGTTTTGCCGACGAAGAGCTGCAAGCCGGCGCCGCCGTCTGCGTGATCGGCCAGACCGTGCGGCGCGAGCTGTTCGGCGAGCGTGACGCGCTCGGCGAACAGGTGCGCGTGAAACAGTTTTCGTGCAGCGTGGTCGGCGTGCTGCAGTCGAAGGGCCAGGCCGCGATGGGCAACGACCAGGACGACGTGGTGCTGGTGCCGCTGCGCACGTTGCAACGGCGCGTCACCGGCAACCAGCGTGTCAACACGCTGCTGGTGTCGATGCAAGACGGCAGCGACGCCAACAGCGTGAAAGCCGGCCTCACGCAACTGCTGCGCGAGCGGCGCAAGCTCGCCGACGGCGACGACGACAACTTCAACGTGCTCGACACCAAACAGCTCGCCGACACCCTGGCCGGCACGACGCAGGTGCTGACCACCCTGCTCGGCGCGGTGGCTGCGGTGAGCCTGCTGGTGGGCGGCATCGGCATCATGAACATCATGCTGGTCAGCGTGACCGAGCGCACCCGCGAGATCGGCCTGCGCCTGGCCATCGGTGCGCTCGAGCGCGAGGTGTTGCTGCAGTTCCTGATCGAAGCGGTGGCGCTGGCCGCACTGGGGGGGCTGATCGGCATCGTGCTCGCCACGGGCGCGTCGATGGTGCTGGCCAGCGTGATGAGCGTGCCGTACGTGTTCGACCCGACGATCAATCTGCTGTCCTTCGTGTTCTCGGCCGGCATCGGCGTGGTGTTCGGCTATTTCCCGGCCCGCAGAGCAGCACGACTCGACCCGATCGAGGCGCTGCGGCACGAATAAATAACGGGTTTGTCCACCTGCACACGGATGAGGGGTATTCCTACACCGGCTCCCTGGCGAAAGCGCTAACCTGTGGGAATTGCTGCACTGCACAAATCCCATGCCACTCCACCCTGACAGCCCTTTTGCCAAGCTGATGGCCCAGGCCACGGCGCTCACCCGGCGTGGCAGCCTGGCCGAAGCCACGCAGGCCATTCAACGGGCCCTGCACCTGAAGCAGGGCCCGGCACCCGCCGAGGCGGCCGACACCGGCGACGTGATCGTGCTCGACGGCCTGGTGCGTGAAGTCGACACGCCCGAGCCCGAGACAGAGACACCTCCAGGCCCACCGCGCCCCGCCAGCTTCGAAGAGCTGCCCTTCGCCACCGCGCTGGGCCTGCGCCACTACAAACTTTTTACCCCCGCCGGCCTGCCCGACCGGCCTGCCCCGCTGGTGGTGATGCTGCACGGCTGCAAACAAAACCCCGACGACTTTGCCTCCGGCACCCGCATGAACGAGCTGGCGCAGGCCCAAGGCTTTCGGGTGCTCTACCCGGCCCAGCCACCGCGCTCGAATGCCATGCGCTGCTGGAACTGGTTTGAGCCCGGAGACCAGAAACGCGGCGCAGGCGAGCCCGCCCTGCTGGCGGCCATCACCCGCCACGTGATTCAGACGCATGCGGTCGACGCTGGGCGTGTTTACATCGCCGGCTTGTCCGCCGGGGGTGCGATGGCGGTGATCATGGCCCACGAGTACCCCGAGCTGTTTGCGGCCGTCGGCGTGCACTCGGGCCTGCCGCAGGGTGCGGCGCACGACGTGTCGACCGCCTTCGCGGCCATGAAACACGGCCCGCGCGGTGTCCCCAAGGTGGCCGACACCCTGCGCGTGCCGATGATCGTGTTCCACGGCGACCTCGACGCCACCGTGCACCCGAGCAACAGCGAGCACCTGGTGGCAGGGCACAGCGCCTCGGAGGTCGAGCAGGGCGCCACCGACAACGGCCATGATTTCGAGCGAACCTGCTACCGCGACGCGAGCGGCCGACTGGTCGCCGAACACTGGTTGGTGCACGGCTCGGGCCACGCGTGGTCGGGTGGCAGCGCCAAGGGCAGCTTCACCGATCCGCAAGGGCCGGATGCTTCGAGAGAGATGCTGCGCTTCTTCACGCAGCAAAAGCTGGGAAGCTGAACCCCGTCACTCCACCTTCACACCCTTCCAGAACGCCACCCGCCCCTTGATTTCCGCAGCGGCTTCGCTCGGCTCGGGGTAGTACCAGACCGCGTTGTTGTTCATCTCGCCGTTCACGAACAGGCTGTAGTAGTAAGCCTGCCCCTTCCACGGGCAACTCGTGCGGTGGTTGCTGAAGCTCACGTACTCGCGTTTCAGGCTGCTCTCGGGAAAGTAGTGGTTGCCTTCGACGATCACGGTGTCGTCGCTCTCGGCAAGGGTGACGCCGTTCCAGGTGGCTTTCATGCGGGGTTCTCCAAGGCTTGAGCGTCAAGCGTACAGCGCGGCGGCCTTTTTCAGGCGCTGCGCAATGGCTCCCATCAGGGTCTTGTCGCCTTTCACCTGCACGCTGTCGCCGTGGCGCAGGATGTCCATCATCAACTCGGTCGGGTCAATGTAGGGCACCTGCAGCTCATAGCGGCCATCGGCGAGCCAGCGGCCTTTTTGCTGCGCGTGCCACTCTTCCACCGCCACCCACTGCGCAGCATCGGCCTCGAACACGAGCGTGGCCCACTTCAGCTTGGCGCCGCTGCCGCCGTAGATGCCATAGCCGGCATCGAGCTCGGCCTCCAGGTCTTTCACCGCCACGTTGCGGGCTTTGGTCTCTTGCGCCTTGGCTTCTTGAATGGCGTCGAGTGCAAATCGGCGCAGGCCTTCACTGGCATGGCACCAGGCGTCGAGGTACCAGGTGTTGCGGTAGTTCACCAGGCGCTGCGGCGAGACCTCGCGCTCACTCGTGCTGCGGTCACTGCGCTTGAAGTAGCGCAACCACACCCGCTTGCGCTGCACCAGCGCGCTGCCCAGCAGCTCGAAGTGGCGGCTCGGCGTGCGCCGGCGTGCGGTCGAGATCACCTTCACCCGGCGCATCAACTCACGCGCTTCGCTCTCGTCGGCGCCGAGCATGCCTTGCAGCTTGTCCATCATGGGTTGCAGGTGGCGCGAGAGCACACCGTCGTCGTCGAGCCCGGCCATCAATTGGTGCATGGTCAGCAGCGCGGTGATCTCCCGTTCGCTGAACCACAGGCCCGGCAGCTCGTGGCGCTGCGCCTGTGCGCCAACGGTCTGGTCGAAGCGGTAGCCGTTATCGAAACGGTCGTAGACGATGGGCGCGCTCAGGCGGTCGCGCAGGTACTGCAGGTCTCGCTTTAGCGTGGCGGGCGACACGGCCAGCTCATCGAGCAAGGTCTCGAAGCTCACGCAGCCCCGCCCGCGCAGCAGCAGCTCGATCTTGTAAAAACGTTCGGTTCGGTCCATGGGCTCAGAGATCTCATGTCACTGGCTCACCAGATGAGCCACTGGCGCCCAGCATAGCCCGAGACGCAGATTCACCACATCACCGGGTAGCTCACGCCTTGAGCCACCCGGCCGCAACACTGGCTCCATCGCTGCATCGGTTGCAGCGAATCCCACCCGGAGCCCACATGACCACCGAACTTCAGCACAACCCCCTCGCCAGCAGCAGCCTCACCACGCACGAGCACATCGGCTTCGAGCTGGGCTGGGACTACGCCCACCACCACGTCACCCCGCCCGCGCCGTATGGCCAGGAGCCTTCGTCGCTGCGCCACGGCTGGCTGGCCGGCCAGGCCACCTTCGGCCTGCGCACGCTGGAGCCCACCAAGCACGTGCGCAAGTGGTTGCAGCTGCGCCTGCACGCCTGGCTGCGTGGGCGCAGCGTCGAGCTGGTGCAGGTGACGCCGCACTACCTGCAGCAGATCGACGTGAGCCACTGCCCGATCACCCGCGCGCCGCTCAGCAGCGCCACGCTGGAAGGTTCCGATGCGTCGATCGACCGCGTGCGCAGCGACGCCGGTTACGCCGCGGGCAACCTGGCGGTGATGAGCACCAAGGCCAACCACGCCAAGGCCGCGCACGGCTTTCGTGACGCGCTGCAATTCATGAATCAGGTCGAAGAGGGCGAGCTCGGTGGCCTGAATGGCCTCACCGCCGCGCAGTGGGCGCGTGTCGCGGTGTTGTGCAGCCTGGTCGAGCCGCTGCCGCACGACGAAGCCTGCACGTTGCCGATGCTGGTGTTGCCGCCCAACCGGCTGCGCTTGTTCAACCCGGCGCAGGCGCTGCAGGCCTTCATCAGCCAGCAGCTGCTCGCACCAGGCTGGAGCCACCGCATCACACGGCTCGAAGACCTGCTGCCGGGCAAGAGCGTCAAGCGTGCGTTCCAGACCTTCTTCCATGCGCTGCTGCCGCGTGTGCTCGAAGCCAACAAGGGCGTGGAGGGCGTGGCCCTTCGCTGGGCCATCGAAGACGCCTGGCGCAACCCGCTGGCCTTGCAGCGCTGGACGGCCTTCGTGAGCCAGCTCACGGCGGCGCAATGCGAGGCGATCGTGACGCGCGCCAGCGCCAAGAAGCTCGGCGCGTTGCGGGTTCAGCAGTTCAGTGATGCGCAAGCCACCGACGGCTGGAACCTGGCGACGCGCGGGTATGTGCCGCATGCGGTGCTGCGCAAGCGCGTGCCGGCGCCGGCAACGTCTTCGGTGCGGCCGGCGACCCAGCAGATGTCACTGCTTCACTGAGCCGCTGAAGTCGAGCGCACCGGTCAGGTCGCCCATCGGCACAGAGCCGTTGCGCTGCAGGGCTTCGTCACGCTCGACCAGGCCCGGCAGCGGCGCGAGCGACCATCGTTTGCTGATGAAGCGCAGGATGGAGCCGGTGTCGTACGGCGTTTTGTCGACGAAGCCCTTCCTGGCAAACGGCGACACGATGATCGCCGGCACCCGCGAGCCCGGGCCGAAGCGGTCGCCGCGCGGCACGGGGGCGTGGTCGTAGAAGCCGCCGTTGTCGTCGTGGGTGATGACGATCAGCATGCGCGGCCACTGCGGGCTTTGTTCCAGCCTGGCCACCACCTCGGCGAGGTGCGCATCGCCATCGCTCAGGTTGGCGAGGCCTGCCTGCTGGCTCAGGCTGGCTTGCGGCTTGTAGAAACTCACAGATGGCAGGGTGCCGGCTGCCGCATCGGCGAGGAACTGGCTGTCGAAATCGCGCAGGTGGCGTGTGCGCGCCTCGGCTTTTGTCAGCGGATCGAAGGCGGCGTAGTAGTTGAACGGCTGCTGGTGCGGCTGGAAGTGCGCCTTGCCGCGGTAGATCTGCGCGCGGCCTTCGGGCGTGTTGGCGCTCACGGTGTTCAAGGCGCCGGCGTACCAGGCCCAGCTGACCCCCTTGGCACTGAGCTGGTCGCCGATGGTGGCTTGCGTTTGCGGCGGCAAGGTGCTGGGCCGTGACGGGTCGGCCAGGCGAGCGTCGACCCCGGCCACCGGCGGCGCACCGCTGGGCTGGTAGGGCGGCTGCATGGTGTTGACGGCGTGGAATACGCCTGTCGCGTCTTTGGGCGTCAGCGCCCCATCGCGCAAGAAGCGCGGCGGCCCGGCGAGCGCTGACATGGGCGTATTGGGCGCCGGGGTGAGCCGCACGAAGCGGCCCTGGTTGTCCACGTCGATGGCGCTGATCAAACCCTTGGCGGGCGCGTTGTCGGCGTTCGGGTAGGTGGGTGCACAGGCGCACACCAGATAGTGGTGGTTGAGGAAGGAGCCGCCGAAAGCCCCCATGAAAAAGTGGTCGGCCAGCGTGTAGCGCTGCGCCAGCTTCCACAGCGCGAGGCTGCTGCCGTCGTGGTAGCCCATGCTCAGCGCACCGCCGTCGGAGTAGGCGGCAAAGCGGTCGTTGGCGCCGCCGTTGATCTGCATCAGGTGTTGGAAATAGCGGCGCGCCAGGCCGCGCGTGGCCGTGCTGGTCGGCACGCTCACACCGCTCTTGCCGATGCCGTGCGGGGCGTCGAGCTGAAACATCGCATTGGGCAGGCCCACCGACTGGGCCTGCGTCAGCGTGAGAGGCTGGCCATTGGTGGCGAGGCCGCTCCAGATAGGCGGCAACACGGGCAGCACGCTGCCGTCCAGGTCTTTCTGCGCTGCGGCGCGGCCCGGTGACGCGGGGTTCCTGCCCGGTGCGCCGTTGGCCCCGGGGAACAGACCAAACACGTGGTCGAACGAGCGGCTGCCGGCGTAGATCACGACCACGGTGTCGATCGTCTCCACAGAAGGGCGCGGCGCCTCGGCCATCTGCGGGCCGGAGGCGGGCACCGCCGGTGCTTGAGCTGGCTGGACTGGCAAAGGCGCCACGGTTTCATTTCTTGCCTCGGCCGGCGCCTCGGGCGGCACGGCACAGGCGCTGAGCAGGGCAACACACAAGGCGGCAGGCAGTCGACAGTCAAGTTTCATCAGGGGCAGCACGTTGGGGCAAGTGGCCGAGTATCGGGCGGCGCGCGAGCCGAGTTCATCGCATACTTCGGCGACTCGCACGGCGCCCTGCATGGTTACCGGCTCCTGACATCACGCTGTCAGCAGCCAACAGGCAGCATGGCGGCGGCACGCGGCCACCGAAGCCGCCACTTCTCGTCGTCAAACCAACCGAATCACCACGTCGACCATGGCCATGCACTACCGACTCAAACCCTTTTTGCTGACTGTTCTTGCCGCAGCCACCGTCGCCGCCTTCAGCGTGCGTGCAGCCGATGAGAAAAAGCCCGCCGCCCCAGCCAAACCGGCGCTCACCGTGACGGTGACGCAGCCGCAGGCGGCCAACCTGCCGCTCAAGATCAGCGCCAACGGCAACATCGCCGCCTGGCAGGAGGCGAGCGTGGGCACCGAAGCCAACGGCCTGCGCCTGGCCGAGGTGCGCGCCAACGTGGGCGACGTGGTGAAAAAAGGCCAGGTGCTGGCGGTGTTTGCCGCCGACACGGTGATGGCCGACGTGGCGCAGGCCAAGGCCGCCGTCGCCGAAGCCGAAGCCACGCTGGCCGAAGCCGCCGCCAATGCGCAGCGTGCGCGTGACCTGCAACCGGCCGGCGCGCTGAGCGGCCAGCAGATCAACAACTACCTCACCACCGAGCGCACCGCGCAGGCCCGCCTGGAAGC
>JACMKJ010000451.1 GCA_014380155.1 Rhizobacter sp.
AGGCGCTGGCGCGCAGTGGCGCCGGGCAGCGGCGGTGTGTCGCTGGCCCAGGGCACCAGCACCTCGGCGCCCTCGGCCTGGTTGAGCGACGCGTCGAGGCTCAGCCAGCCGTTTTGCACCAGGCTCACCAGCAGCGGCACCAGGTTGACCGGCTGGCCATCCACCGAGACTTGCAAGCCCACACTGAACCAGTTGCCGCCGGCTTCTTCGGCGATGTCGACCGCCCAGTTGTCGGGCGTGTGCAGCTCGTAGGGGAAGTCGTCCATCACCTCGACCAGCCAGCCGCGTGACTCCAGGTCAGGGATGTGATGCGCCAGCAGCTCAGGCCAGCGCTCGCGCCGCTGCGGTACCAATAGCAAAGGTGTTCCTTCCACGCCCACCGGCAAGGCCGACGACTGCAGGCGCGCGCTCGCCAGTCGGGTCAGCCGGTCGGTGGCGAGGCCGGCCGAGAGGCTCCAGGGGCGCAACTCCAGCTCGCCCAGCAGCGAACGCATGGCGCCCGCCTCGGCCTGCGACTGCCGCTGGAAGTGCCCCATCACGATGCGGCCCGGCCGCGCCGGGTCGTTGAGCTCGACCAGCGTGGTGGTGGCGTTGCCCGCCGGGAAGTGGAAATCGAAGGCACGGCCGGTCGGTGGCTGGTAGCGCAGGATCAGCTGCGCCGCACCTTGGCGCAGCGTGGCGCCACGCGAGGTGGCCGAGCCATAACGGTGATGCAACAAGGCTTCGGAGGCCACGTCGACGCAGGTGGTCAGGCGCAGCACCGGCACCAGTTGCAAGGTGCCGAGCTCGACCATGGCAGGCGGTGGCGGCTCGGCGGGCCGGGCCACGGGCGCGGCCACACCGGGTGTTTCGGGCAGGCCCTTCTTGATGCGGATCTGCTGCGCCTCGAAGGCCATCAGCGCGGCGGCCACGTGCTTGCAGTTGCCACCCACCGGGCAGGAGCAGCGGCCCTCCAGGCGCGGGCCCAGCCGGCGGTCGTTCACCCAATGGATGCTCTGCTGGTAGGCGATGGGGCCGGTGCCCTGCACCCGCGTGACCAGGCGTGGCCCGTCGACCTGCAGCGCCAGCACGGCGGCCTGCGGCTTGAGCTCCATGGCGCGCGTGAGCGTGCGGTGGTCAAAGTGGTCACCCAGATCAAAGTCTTCGGGCAGGGAGAAGTCGGTCATCGGCGGCGTGGACAAGGCAACCCTGCATTGTCGTCTGACGTGCGATGCTTTGGCCCATGAAACGCCGTCACTTCTTGTGGACTCTCGCCGCGGCACCCGCCCCGCTGTGCGCACAAACCGAAGAGATCGCGCCCCGGGCGCTGGTGTTTCCGGCCGATTTTGGTGCCCACCCGGGCGCCCGCACAGAGTGGTGGTACCTCACGGGCTCGCTGCAGGCAGGTGAGCGGCTGTACGGCTTTCAGGTCACGTTCTTTCGCTCGCGCACCGGGCTGGCGGTGGGCAACCCCAGCCGCTTTGCCGCGCAGCAGTTGGTGTTTGCCCACGCGGCGGTGAGCGATGTGCAGGCCGCCCGCCAGCTGCATGACCAGCGCATCGCCCGCGCGGGGTTCGGCATCGCCGAGGCGGCCGAAGGCGACACGCGTGTTGCCCTGCGCGGCTGGTCGCTGCAACGCGAAGGCCCGGCCGACGCCAGCCGCTACCGCACCCGGGTGACCAGCGAGAACGCCGGCTTTCGGCTCGATCTCACGCTCGCCGCCACGCAGCCCCCGCTGCTGCAAGGAGTGGCCGGCTTCTCGCGCAAGGGCCCGCTTGCGGCCCAGGCTTCCCACTACTACAGCCAACCGCAGATCGCGGCCAGCGGCACGCTCACGTTGCAGGGTCGGGCCTCACCCGTGCAGGGGCGCGCCTGGCTCGACCACGAATGGAGCAACACGCTGCTCGACCCGCAGGCCGTGGGCTGGGACTGGATCGGCATCAACCTCGACGATGGGCGCGCCCTCACCGCCTTTCGCCTGCGGCGCGCCGACGGCAGCACGCTCTACGCCGGCGGCAGCCTGCGCACCCCCGGTGGCGCGGCGCGCAACTTCGAGCCCGCAGAGGTGAGTTTCACCCCGGGGCGAACCTGGCAAAGCCCGGCCTCGCAAGCGCGCTACCCGGTGCAATGGTCGATCAACACCCCCGCCGGCCGCCACACGGTGCGCGCGGTGTTTGACGCGCAGGAACTCGACAGCCGCGACAGCACCGGCGCCTACTACTGGGAAGGTTTGAGCGAGCTGCTCGACGAAGCGGGCCGACGCATCGGCAGCGGCTACCTCGAGATGACCGGCTACGCAGGAACGCTCAGGTTGTGACCCTGCGCATCTCCTGAAAACGCCGGTGCAAAGCGTGCTTTTTCACGCGACACACAAGGCACACGAAGCTCACAATCGGGCACGCACATGACACCTCTTGCGCCTGCCCCACTCATGAATCGCTTCTCACCCTCTGGCGACTGGACCACGCACCCCGCGCTGCGGGTGCTGGCGCTCGCCTGGGTGCTGCTGCTGGCCCAAAGCGGCAATGCCGCGTCGGCCTGGGCGCTGTGCCTTGCCGTGGGCCTGGTGGCC
>JACMKJ010000452.1 GCA_014380155.1 Rhizobacter sp.
GGGCGACGCCCACGTGGCCGGTGGCGCGGGCGTAACCATCGGCGGCATGCACGGCGGCCTGCTCGTGGCGCACCAGCACGTGCTCGATACTGTCTTGCTTGTAGAGCGCGTCGTAGATGTAGAGAACCGCACCGCCCGGATAGCCCCAAAGGAACTTGACGCCTTCGGCTTGAAGGCAGCGGACGAGGATTTCAGAGCCGTTCGGCTCCGTGGGGGAGGAAGATTGCGGTTGCGCCAAAGCGGCGCGTTTGATTTCCGCGGCAGACATGTCCATGTTGAACCTTTGTGAATTTCTCTAACGAAAAACCATCGGTGCACCTCTCCACGCCCTCGTGAGGCGGGTGTGGTACCTGCTGAGTCAAAGAACAAGGTGCCCAGGTCGGGCAGCCAAATTAAGACCAGTTGATGAGAAAACCGGCATTATAGAACCGCTTGCGCACCCCGTGCAGAGGCAGGTTGGGGCGATGCGATAATCGCGCCCGATTCGACAGGCTCCCTGCCTGAGGCGCCCCACTT
Organism: Rhizobacter sp.; assembly: GCA_014380155.1. Classification (GTDB taxonomy): domain Bacteria; phylum Pseudomonadota; class Gammaproteobacteria; order Burkholderiales; family Burkholderiaceae_C; genus Rhizobacter. The sequence goes on from JACMKJ010000452.1 coordinate 517, forward strand.
GGCATCTGACAAAGAACTTTCGGACTTTCTGAAAAGCGTTGAAAAACGCGCCTTCAAGCGCGTGGTGTACGCCGTGCGCGATGACGATGCCGCGCTCGACATCGTTCAGGATTCGATGATTCGTTTGGCCGAAAAGTACATCGATCGGCCACCAGCCGAGTTGCCGCTGGTGTTTCAGCGCATCCTTTCCAACGCAACCATGGATTGGTTTCGCCGCCAGAAGGTGCGAAACGCGGTTGTTCGCAACTTTTCCGAGTACGAATCCACAAGCGATGACGGAGATTTCGATCTGCTGGAAACTCTGGCGTCGCAAAATGCATCTTCTTCCACGGAAAGCGCTGCCGAATCGGTTTCCCGGGCGCAGATTCTGCTAGCCATTGATGCCGAGGTGGCTCGGCTGCCAACCCGTCAACGAGAAGCCTTCTTGCTGCGTTACTGGGAGGAACTCGATGTCGCCGAGACAGCCGCCGTGATGGGCTGTTCCGAGGGCAGCGTCAAGACACATTGCTCGCGTGCGGTGCATGCCTTGGCAGATGCCCTCAAGGCAAAGGGAATTGAGCTATGAACAACAACACCACTCTTCGACTCCCCTACGCACCCGCCGCCCTGGAAGCCCTGGAGGCCCGGCTGGCCTTGCGCATGACCGCGCGCCTGACCGAAACCACGGCCGACTTGGCCCCCGACGTGACTGAGCGCCTGCGCTTTGCCCGCGAGCAGGCCCTGCAACGCGCCCGCGCGGCTCGCAAGGTCACGTCGGCTGAGCCGGTGCTGACGATGGGTTCCAGCGCCGCGTTGGGTGGTGGTGAAAGCGGTTTGGGCTGGTGGGTTCAGCTGGCGGCCCTGATTCCTCTGGTGGCGCTGGTGGGTGGCTTGATCCTCATCCAGCAGATGCACAACGACAGCCAGATCGCTGCCGCGGCGGAAATCGACGCCTCGCTGCTGGCCGACGATCTGCCGCCCTCAGCCTACAGCGACCCCGGCTTCGTGGAGTTCCTGAAAGCTCCTCGCGATTGACCGGAGCGTTGATGCCCTCGCCCCGGTTGATCCCCCCCACGCGGCGCGAATCAGCGCGGCGCGGTATCGCCTGGGTGTGGGTCTGTGCCGTGGCCTTGCTCGCCGCGCCCCTGGCCCTGCAAGCCCAGACCGGACCAGTTCCTGCCGCACCCAAGACCAGCCTTCAAGCCACGGACGGCGTTTCATGGTCGTCACTCAGCCCGAGCCAGAAAAACGCGCTCAATCCGCTGGAAGGTGAATGGAGTCGGATTGACTCGTCTCGCAAGACCAAGTGGCTGGAAATTGCCAACAAGTTTCCGTCCATGCCGGCCGCCGAGCAGTCGCGCATCCAGACCCGAATGGCCGAATGGGCCCAGATGAGTCCAAAAGATCGTGGCCAGGCGCGCATGAACTTCAAGGAAGCCCAACAAGTCCCGGCGCAGGAGCGCAAAGCCCGGTGGGAGGCCTACCAGGCCTTGCCGCCCGAGCAGCAGAAGCAGCTGGCGGCACGCGCAACACCCGTGCCCCGCAAGCCCGTGCCAGCTGACACGCCGGCTGACGACTCGGCCGCCAAGAAGTCCAATGTGGTACCCAATTCTTCTTATGCACCGCGGCCGAAACCCGTCGCGCCGACCGTGTCCCAGGCCCAACCGGGGGCGACGACCAACCTGATCACCAAACGCCCGAGCCCGCCCCCGCACCAGCCGTCGGGCTTGCCCAAGATCGCGGTCACCTCCGGCTTCGTCGACCAGGCCACCCTGCTGCCCAAACGGGGGCCGCAAGGCGCCGCGACACGTTCCGCCGCAGCATCCGCGCCGGCCTCTCGCCAGCCATGACCGGGGTTGCCCCGGAAGCCCAGGCGCCCAGCCTGCGGCGGCGAATGGCGAGCTTCGTGTACGAGGGCTTGCTCTTGTTCGGTATCGGCCTGATTCCGGGCGCTGTCGGAGCGTTGTTCGTGGCCCTCACTGGCCAGCAGCACCCCTTGCAGAGCGGGACGGCCTTGCGGGTGATCACCTTCGTGATCTACGGTGTGTACTTCACCTGGTTCTGGTCGAAACGCGGCCAGACTCTGCCCATGCAGACTTGGCACATCCGCGTCGTCACCACCGACGGGCAGCGACTGAGCCAAAGCCAGGCCCTGCTTCGGTTCATTGCGAGCTGTCTTTGGGTTGCGCCGGCCACCTTGCTGGCCATGCTCAATGACTGGTCGAAGTGGCAAGCCCTCGGCGCCGTGGGCGTCGGCGTGGTGGTTTACGCACTGCTCGCGCTGCTGCACCCGCAACGCCAGTTCTGGCACGACGCCATCTGCGGAACGCGCCTCGTCACCGCCCTGCCCGAGCCTCGCCGCACCGCTTGAACGGGCAGGCACAATCGCCGCCCATGAGCAATCCATTCAAAGGCCGAACCGGGCTGGACCGGGTGATTCGCGCCACCGGCTATTCGTTCGAAGGGCTGAAAACGGCGTACTTGGGCGAGAGCGCGTTTCGCCAGGAAACGTGGCTGGCCGTCATCCTGATTCCGTCGGCTTTCTGGGTCGGTCGCACCTGGGTCGAGGTCGGCTTGTTGGTCGGCGCGGTGCTGCTGGTGATGATCGTCGAGCTGCTGAACTCGGGCATCGAAGCGGCCATCGACCGGGTGTCCTTCGAGCTGCATGACCTTTCCAAGCGTGCGAAAGACCTGGCCAGCGCAGCCGTGTTTCTATCGCTAGTCTTGTGCGCCGGCTTGTGGGGTGCCGCGCTGTGGCACCGGTTCCCGTGAGCACACTGTCGCTGTGTGTCTACTGCGGCTCGCGCCTGGGCGCCCAGGTCGCGTATCAAACAGCGGCGCGACAGGTCGGCACGCTGATCGGCCAACGTGGCTGGCAGCTGGTCTATGGCGGCGGCAATGCCGGGCTGATGGGCACCGTGGCCAATGCCGCGCTGGCGGCTGGGGCATCGGTGATCGGGGTGATCCCGCAGTCGCTGATGGGGCGCGAGCTGGGCCACCCCGGCCTGAGCGAGCTGCACGTGGTCGACACCATGCACCAGCGCAAGCAGATGATGGCCGAACGCGCCGATGCCTTTGTCGCCCTGCCCGGCGGCATCGGCACCTTCGAAGAGCTGTTCGAGGTCTGGACCTGGCGCCAGCTGGGTTACCACGACAAGCCGGTGGGCCTCTTGAACGTTGACGGCTACTACAACCGCCTGCTGTCGTTCATGGACCAGGCGGTGGCCGAAGGTTTTGTGCCGTCCGCGCAGCGCCAGCTGCTGCAAGTGGCCAACGACCCGGTCGTGCTGCTGGATCAACTGGCCGAGCGGGCCCAGCACGCCACCGCACCCGACGACTACCGGAAAATCTAGCTCGCAAAAAAGCCCGCAAGCAGCGGGCTTTTTGTTGCGCAGAACCGAGCTCAGACCGCAGCTTCGTCCGTCTCGCCGGTGCGGATGCGGACCACCTGTTCCACTGCTGTCACAAAAATCTTGCCGTCACCGATCTTGCCGGTCTTGGCGGCCTTGACGATGGCTTCGATGCAGCGATCGACATCGACGTCTTTCACCACCACCTCGACCTTCACCTTTGGCAAGAAGTCGACCACGTACTCGGCGCCGCGGTAGAGCTCGGTGTGCCCCTTCTGACGCCCGAAACCCTTGACCTCGGTCA
>JACMKJ010000453.1 GCA_014380155.1 Rhizobacter sp.
GCAAGGCCACCGGGTCGCGCTCTGCGCAGATCACCGCGCGGCGTGCCGCCTCGAAGCGCGGCGCCAGGTCGGGCGTGCCGGCGCAAAAGCGCGCACGGGTGATGGCCTGGTGCTCCCAGGTCCAGGCGGTGTTGCTGCCGCGGCCCTTCTGGTAGTTCTCGTACGAATTGAGCGAGGTGACCAAGAGGCCCGAGTTGCCGTTGGGGCGCAAGGCGGTGTCGATGTCGAACAGCTCGCCCGAGGCGGTGCGCGTGGTCAGCCAGTTGATCAGCTTGCGCACGAAAGCGCCGTACACCTCGGCGGCGTTGTAGGGGTCGGTTTCGTCGGCGTCGTCGAACAGGAACACCACGTCGAGGTCGCTGCCGTAGCCGAGCTCCTTGCCGCCGAGCTTGCCGTAGGCGATGACGGCAAAGCGCGGCGTCTCGCGGTGGTGTTGCTTGAGGTGGCTCCAGGCCCAGTTGATCGTGCACTGCAGGGTGGCGTCGGCCAGCGCCGAGAGGTCGTCGGCCACCTGCTCGACGGTGATGTGACCTTCCACGTCGCGCACCAGGGTGCGGAAGACCTCGGCGTGGTGCGAGCGGCGCAAGGTGTCGAGCAGCAGCTCTTCATCGGCCTGGTTGAAGCGGCTCCAGGCGTCGTGACGCGTTTCCAGGTCGGCGATGTAACTCTCACGCTCGAAGCGGCCGTGCAGCAGGCGCTCATCGGCCAGCTCGTCGATCACACCGGGGTGGCGCATCAGAAACTGCGCCGGCCAGCGCGCCAGGCCCAACAGGCGCAACAAGCGGTTTTGCACCTCGGGCCGCTCGACCAGCAGCGCGAGATAACTCTCACGCCGCAGCAGCGGCTCCAGCCAGTCGATGAAGCGGGTGGCGGCCTCCATCGTGCAGGCGTCTTCGGCCACGGCCTGTGCGGCGCGTGTGACCAATCGGGCCAGGCGCAGCTTGCTTTCTTCACGCAGCACCTTGATGCGCGGGTGGTCGCCCCAGGGCGCCACGCGCGCGGCCAGCTCGGGCGGCAGGCGTTCCAGAAAGCCCACGTTGTCGACTGCTTGAGGTGCCGGGCCGCAGGTCTTGCAGCCGCCGTTGGCCGGGTTCGCAGCGGCGGGAGCGCGGCCGTCGTGGAGAAGCGCGTCGAACTCCATCGCCACGAATTCGCGCGTCTCGCCCAGGTGCTTGAGCAGCTCGCAGGTTTCGCCGTCGCAGGTGAAGCCCATGCTGCGGGCGATCCAGCCCAGGTCGGTGTCGACGGTGGGCAAGACGTGCGTCTGCTGGTCGTCGAGGAACTGGATGCGGTGCTCGACACGCCGCAAGAAGGTGTAGGCCTCGGCCAAGCGCTGCGCGCTCTCGGGCTTCATCAGGCCACCGGCAGTGAGCTTCTCGAGTGCCTTCAGCGTGGGGCGGGTGCGCATCTCGGGGAACTGACCGCCGCGCACCACCTGCAGCAGTTGCACGATGAACTCGATCTCGCGGATGCCTCCGCGCGAGAGCTTCACGTCGTTGGCGCGCTCGGGCCGGCCGGCGGCGCGGCGCTGGGCTTCTTCGCGCACCTTGCGGTGCAGCTGACGCAAGCCTTCGAACACGCCGTAGTCCAGATAGCGGCGGTAGACAAAGGGCGTGACCGTGCCGCTGAGTTGTTTGGCGCGGCCGTTCTCCACGCTCTCGGAAGGCGCGACGACGCGGCTCTTGAGCCAGGCAAAACGCTCCCACTCGCGCCCCTGCACCAGGAAGTATTCCTCCAGCATCGCCACGCTCACCACCGGTGGGCCGGAGTTGCCGTTGGGCCGCAGCGCGAGGTCGACACGGAAGACAAAACCGTCGTCGGTGCTGTCGCCGATCAACGCGTAGAGGCTTCGTGCGACCTGCGCGAAGTATTCGTGTGCGCTGATCACCTTGGGCCCGGCGGTCTGGCCGTCTTCTTCGTAGACGTAGATCAGGTCGATGTCGGACGACACGTTGAGCTCGTGCGCCCCCAGCTTGCCCATGCCGACGACCCAGAAGTCGATGCGCTCGCCGGCTTCGTTGAGCGGGGCGCCGTAACGGGCGTCCTGGTCGATGAAGGCCTGCGCCAACGCCAGGTCGAGCGTGGTTTCGGCCAGCTGGGTCATCGTGCGGGTGACGTCTTGCATGTCGGCACCCTGCTCGATGTCGAGCACGGCCAGGCGTTCGAGCACCAGGTGGCGAGCTACGCGCAGGCTGCTTGCGAGCGTGCGGCCGTTGGCGATGAGGGTGTCGATCAGCGCGCTGATGCTGTCGCGATCGGGCAGGCCGGGGGCGAGCAAGGGCAGCTCGGCAGCAAAGCGACGGCGCACACGCTGAACGAAGCGGCTGTGGTCGGCGCCGACGGTGGTGTTCTCAGAGCCCATGGCGGGCGGATTTTGCCCCACAACCCTTGGCATTGCCCGGTGGTGCACCTCTGCCCGAGGGCGTAAGCTGCTGCGCTGTCTCCTTGGGGCGACAACGCATTGAACGGAGAGTTCTTTCATGCTGATTGCTGCGCTGCAAACAGTCGCAACCCCGAGCGTCGAACGCAACCTGGACACGGCGCGACGCCTGATCGGCGAAGCCGTGCAAGAAGGTGCGCAACTGGTCGCGTTGCCCGAATACTTCTGCTTCATGGGCCAGCGCGACAGCGACAAGCTCGCGCTGGCCGAAACACCCGGCGACGGGCCGATCCAGCAGATGCTGATCGATGCGGCGCGCCAGCATGGCGTGTGGGTGATCGGCGGCACGGTGCCCTTGCGCACCGGCAGCCCCGACCGGGTGTTCAACGCCTGCTGCGTGTACTCGCCCGAAGGCCAGATGGCGGCGCGCTACGACAAGATTCACTTGTTCCGCTACGACAACGGGCGCGAAAGTTATGACGAAGGGCGTGTGCTGCAGGCGGGCACCACGCCGGTGGCCTGTGATGTGGGTGGGCTGCGCCTGGGCCTGAGCATTTGTTATGACCTGCGATTTCCCGAGCTGTACCGCCGCCTCATGCACCCGCCTTGCGACCTGCTGGCCGTGCCGGCCGCCTTCACCCACACCACCGGCCGCGCGCACTGGGAGGTGTTGCTGCGCGCCCGGGCGATCGAAAACCAGTGTTATGTGATCGCGCCCGCCCAAGGCGGCCTGCATGAAAACGGCCGCCGCACCTTCGGCCACAGCCTGATCGTCGACCCTTGGGGCGAGGTGCAGGCTTTGCACGAGGTCGGTGAAGGGGTGGTGATGGCCGAGCTCGATGTCGAACGCATCGCGTCCGTTCGCTCACAGCTGCCGGCGCTCACACACCGGCAGATCTAATCGGGCTCAGCGCGAGCCATACATCATCTGCCGAGCCAGCGCCGACTTGAGCGGCTTCAGCGCTTGCAACGCCACCATGCCCAGCCCACGCGCCGCGCCGGCGCCGGGCAGCTTCCAGGTGAAGCTGCGGGCCAGGAAGTCGGTCGCGGCAATCGTGGCCCAGCGGTCGGGGCCACGTTGCCATTCGAGCTTGCGCAGCACGCCGTCGACGTCGCTCGAGCGTGACAAGGCCTGCACCAGGTCGAACGCATCGCGCAGGCCCAGGTTCAGGCCCTGGCCGGCCACCGGGTGCAGGGTTTGCGCCGCATTGCCGATGCGCACCGTGCGCCCTTGGGTCAGCGTGCGTTCGGCAATCAAGCCCAGATCGAAACGTTTGAGTGGGGACACTGCCGTGAGCGGGCCCACCTCGAGGTGGAACAAGGTATTGAGCACGGCGAGGCGTTGGGTGTCATCCAGCTCGGCCACCGGGTCGTCATCACGGTTCACACACCACACCAGCGCGGCGCGGCCCTCCTTCAAGGGCAACAGCGCCGCCGGGCCGTGGCGCGTGAAGCGCTCGTAGGCCACACCGGCTCGCGGGTTGGCGAGCTGCACCGTGCCGACCCAGGCGTTTTGCGCATAGTCGCGCCGCAGCGGCGGGCGTGCAGGCTGGGCGAGGGTCGAAGGCACTTCGGTGGTGAACACGCCGCCCTCGGCCACCACGGCGAGGTCGAAGGGGTCGACGATGCCGCTGTCGATCTCGACACCATTGGCAAGTGGCTTCAAGGCGCGCACCGGCGTGCCGAAGCGAGTGCACAGGCGTGAGGGCTCACGCTCGCAGGCTGCCAGCCAGGTGGCTTGCAGTGGCGCCACGATGGCGCCATAGCTCAACACCGCGCCCAGCAGCGGCACCTTTTCTTCGGCGGCCGAGATGCGCACTTCGGGCTCGCCCATCACGTCGGCCAGCACACCCCCCAGTGACGGCGCTTGTTGCGACACATGCACTGCGAGGATGGGCTGCGCCGCATCGGCCTGCCATGCGCCCAGGCGCTGGAGTAACTGCACGCTGCCGAGCGACAGGGCCAAGGTGCGCGGGTCACCCGAAACGTCTTGCGCTAACGAGCGGCTGTCGAACAGGCTGACGTGTGCGTGAGGCAGAGCCCGCGAAGCATGAAGCGCCAGGCTCAGGCCGACCGGGCCGGCGCCGACGATGGCCAGACGAAACGTGGGTTGGAAATCGGGCATGGCGCAAAGCATACCCAGGTGCACAAGCGCGCTACTTTTTGTGCCTAAACAGCCCTGATTGGGCATGAGGTGAGAGCTTTGTCACACCCGGTGACTCACCACGCCAAATTGCTGGCTGAGACCCCACCCGATCGAGGGGGGCGAAAAGAGATGTTTTGCCCCGTGAATCGGGGGGCGTGAAACAGGACGCCAAACACGCTGCGTGGCACATTGAGTTACGCGTTTTCCACGCACCCAATTCTTCTCAGGAGATCCCATGAAATTCAAGTCGCTGGCCGTGTTGCTGGCGTTGGTGACAGGAGCCCCGGCCATGGCCGCGTGCACCGACACCTTCAACCTGGGCGTGATGGGGCCGCCCGCACTGCGCGTCATCGGCAACAGCTTCGGCTCCACCCAGAGTTTCGAAGACTGCTACAACTTCACGCTCA
>JACMKJ010000454.1 GCA_014380155.1 Rhizobacter sp.
CGCGCGATCGCCACACGTTGGCGCTCGCCGCCCGACAGCTGCGAGGGCCGGTGATCGACCCGCTCGGCAAGGCCCACCTGCGCCAGCACCGCACGCGACTGGTCGCGCGCCTCGGGTTTGGGCATGCGGCGGATGCGCAAGGGCATCGCCACGTTGTCGAGCGCCGTGAATTCAGGCAGCAGGTGATGGAACTGGTAGACAAACCCGAGCTGCTGGTTGCGCCACTCGCCCTGGGCCGAGGGGCTCATCTCGGAGAAGTCGCGACCCGCGAGCCGCACCTTGCCCTGGGTCGGCGCTTCCAGCCCGCCCAGCAGGTGCAGCAGCGTGCTCTTGCCCGAGCCCGAGGCGCCCACCACGGCCACCGTCTCGCCGCGCTGCACGGTGAGGTCGACACCTTGCAGCACGTTCACGTCGAGACCACCTTCGGTGAAACGCTTGTGCAGCCCGCTCGCCTGGATCACGGCTTCATTCATAACGAAGCGCCTCGGCAGGCTGCACACGGCTGGCACGCCAGCTCGGGTACAGCGTGGCCACGAACGAAAGCACCAGCGAGATCACGGTGATGGGCACGATGTCGGCCGACTGCGGCTCGCTCGGCATGGTGCTGATGAGGTAGATGCTGCCGGGCAGGAAGCTGGTGTTGAGCAGGTTCTCGATGAAGGGCACGATCACGCCGACGTTGAAAGCGACCAACAGGCCGAACAGCACGCCGGCCAGCGTGCCGATCACACCCGAGGCCGCACCTTGCACCATGAAGATGCCCATCACGGAGCGCGGGCTCGCGCCGAGCGTGCGCAAGATGGCGATGTCGGCACGTTTGTCGGTGACGGTCATCACGAGTGTGGAGACGAGGTTGAACGCCGCCACCGCAACGATCAGCGTGAGGATGATGAACATCAAGCGCTTTTCAAGCTGCACCGCCGAGAACCAGTTGCGGTTGGTGCGTGTCCAGTCGCGCACCATCACCTGTGGGCCCAGATCGGCCGACAACTGGGCCGCCACCTGCGGCGCCTGGTGCAGGTCTTTCAATCGCAGCTGCACACCGGTGGGCCCTTCCATGCGGAACAAGCGGGCCGCGTCGTCGAGATGGATCAAGGCGAGCGAGCTGTCGTATTCGTAATGGCCGGAGTCGAAGGTGCCGACCACCGTGAGCTGCTTGAGCCGCGGCACCACACCCGCCGGCGTGAACTGGCCACCGGGCGCCACGATGGTGACGCTGTCGCCACTGCGCACGCCCAGCGAGCGGGCCAGCTCGCTACCGAGCACGATGCCCCAGGCGCCGGGCGTGAGTTTGGCCAGCGTAGTGTCCTTGAGCTGCGCCGCCAGGTCGGTGACGCTGGCTTCTTCGTTCGGCGAGATGCCGCGCACCACGGCGCCGCGCATGTCGTCACCGCGTGCGATCAGCGCCTGCATGGCCACGAAGGGCGCCGCGCCGATGACCTGGGGGTTCTGTTTGGCCCGCGCCGCCGTGGCTTGCCAGTCGGCGAGACCGCCGCCCTGCACGTCCATCACCTCGATGTGGGCTATGACCGACAGCATGCGGTCGCGAACTTCCTTCTGGAAGCCGTTCATCACCGACAACACGATGATCAACGCCGCCACACCAAGCGCAATGCCCAGCATGGAGACCCCGGAGATGAAGGAGATGAAGCCGTTGCGCCGCCCGGCTCGGCCAGCGCGGGTGTAGCGCCAACCGATTTGTAGTTCGTAAGGCCAGTTCAATTGCGTTCGATTCGGGCGTATGCGCTGTGGTTGTGGATCGACTCGAAATTTTCGACATCGACGCTGTAGCGGCCAATGCGTTGGTCGGCATTCAGCCGCAGCGCCACATCACGCACCAGGTCTTCGACGAACTTGGGGTTTTCGTAGGCGCGCTCAGTGACCCACTTTTCATCGGCCCGCTTGAGCATGGGCCAGATCTCGCAGGAGGCCGACTCTTCGGCAAAACGCACCAGCTCACCCCAGGCCACGTCTTGCAGCAGCTCGGCGCGGATGGTCACGTGCGAGCGTTGGTTGTGTGCGCCGTAGTCCGAGATTTCCTTGGAGCACGGGCACAGCGACTTCACCGGCACCAGCACCTGCGACCACACAGTGGTCTGGCCGTTCACGGCTTCGGCGACCCAGCTGCCTTGGTAATCGAGCAGGCTTTCCAGGCCCGACACCGGCGCACGTTTGCGGATGAAAAAGGGGAAGCGCACTTCGACCCGCCCATCGGTGGCATGCAGCTTTTCCAGCATGGCGATGAAGTGCGGGCGCAGCGCAGACACGTCGAGCGGCTCGCTGCCCAGCGCATCGAGCCAGGCCAGGAAACGCGACATGTGCGTGCCCTTTTGCTCGGCGGGCAGCGCCACGGCCATGTCCCACACGCCGATGGTGGGCTGGGTGGTCTTGCCGGTGCGCAGCGTGAGCGGGTAGCGCACGTCTTTCACGCCCACACGCTGGATGGCGAGGTGGCGTTCGTCGCGCTCGCTCTGCGTGTCGGGAATGTGCAGCGTGTCTTTCAACGCGCTCCTGGGTAGATCCGGCTTTGCCGGGCTACTCAGATCCCCACGGGGGACGGCCGGCTCTGCCGGCCTAGGGGCGCTCTTCATGTCTGACATTTGGTTCATGGCAAGCAAAGGATGACAGCTAAAACGACGCCCGGGCGGGCTCAGGGGCATCGGGCTGTGACTTCTGGGCGCTATCGGTTGGCAGCCGGTCGAATGAGGGCCGGCCGCGCGCCGAAGCGCTTGAGGATCGACTGCTCGATGCCTGCGGCATCCAGGCCACACAAGCTGAGAAGCTTGGCGGGGTCACCATGCTCGATGAACTCATCGGGCAAGCCCAGAGTGAGAACCGGCACCTCGATGCGCGCCGCGGCCAGTGCCTCTTGCACCGCACTGCCGGCGCCGCCCATGAGGCAGCCTTCTTCAATGGTCACGATTGCATCATGGCTGCGCGCCAAGTCAGTCACGAGGGCGACATCGAGCGGCTTGACGAAGCGCATGTTGGCCACCGTGGCGTCGAGGTTTTCTGCGGCCGCCAGCGCCGGGTGAAGCATGGTGCCAAAGGCCAGGATGGCAATGCGCTCGCCCTTGCGGCGCACTTCACCCTTGCCCCAGGGCAAGGTGTCGAGCGCAGGCTCGATCGCCACACCGGCACCGGCACCGCGCGGGTAGCGCACGGCCACCGGGTGGTCTTGCCGGAAGGCGGTCGTCAGCAGCTGGCGGCATTCGTTTTCGTCGGCCGGCGAGAGCACGCTCATGTTGGGAATGCAGCGCAAGTAGGCGATGTCGTAGGCACCTGCATGGGTGGCACCATCGGCCCCCACCAGGCCCGCGCGGTCGAGTGCAAAGACCACCGGCAGGTTTTGAATCGCCACGTCGTGGATCAGCTGGTCGTAGGCGCGCTGCAGGAACGTGGAGTAGATCGCCACCACCGGCTTCATGCCCTCGCAGGCCAGGCCGGCGGCAAAGGTCACCGCGTGCTGCTCGGCAATGCCGACGTCGAAGTAGCGCTTGGGGAAGCGCTGCTCGAACTCGACCATGCCCGAGCCTTCGCGCATGGCGGGGGTGATGCCGACGAGGCGCTCGTCGGCCTCGGCCATGTCGCACAGCCACTGGCCGAAGACCTGGGTGAAGGACTTCTTGGGCGGCGTGGCGGGTTTTTGCAAGCCCACCTTGGGATCGAACTTGCCAGGCCCGTGGTAGTTGACGGGGTCGGCCTCGGCGAGCTTATAGCCCATGCCCTTCTTGGTGACCACGTGCAGGAAGAGCGGGCCCTTCATGTCGCGCAGGTTCTCGAGCGTGGGGATCAGCGAATCGAGGTCGTGGCCGTCGATGGGGCCGAAGTAGGTGAACCCGAATTCTTCGAAGATGGTGCCAGGCACGACCATGCCCTTGGCATGCTCTTCGAAGCGCCGCGCGAGCTCGAACAGCGGCGGGGCGTTTTTCAGCACCGTCTTGGCGGTGTCGCGTGCGGCGGCGTAGAACTTGCCGCTCATCAGGCGCGCCAGGTAGCGGTTGAGCGCACCCACCGGCGGTGAGATCGACATGTCGTTGTCGTTCAGCACCACCAGCATGTTGGTGCCCGACACACCGCCGTTGTTGAGCGCCTCGAAGGCCATGCCGGCCGTCATCGCGCCGTCGCCGATCACGGCCACCGAGCGGCGGTCTTCACCCTTGATCTTGGCCGCGATGGCCATGCCGAGTGCGGCCGAGATGGAGGTCGAGGAATGAGCGGTGCCGAAGGTGTCGTACTCGCTCTCCACCCGGCGGGGGAAGCCCGACAAGCCACCGAGCTGGCGCAGCGTGGCCATGCGCTCGCGACGCCCAGTGAGGATCTTGTGCGGGTAGGTCTGGTGGCCCACGTCCCACACGATGCGGTCGTGCGGTGTGTTGAACACGTGGTGCAGTGCAATCGTGAGCTCGACCGTGCCGAGGTTGGACGACAAGTGCCCGCCGGTCTGCGACACGCTGTGCAGCACGTAGTCGCGCAACTCCACGGCGAGCTGCTTGAGCTCGAGGCGAGACAAGCCGCGCAAGTCGGCGGGGGCCTGGATGGTGTCAAGCAGCTTATTCGTCATGTTCAGCAGTCTCTTTCAACCACTTTGTCAGCCAGCTGGATCAGCCAGGTCACGTCGACCAGGCCGCTGCGGGCAAGTGCTGTTTGCGCTTTTTCGCGCAGCTCCCGGGCGTGGCGCCGCGCGGCGTCGAGCCCCAGCACCGTCACGTAGGTGGGTTTGTTGTTGTGGATGTCTTTGCCGGCGGTCTTGCCGAGCGTCTCGGAGGCCTGGGTCACGTCGAGGATGTCGTCGACCACCTGGAAGGCCAGGCCCATGGCGTCGCCATACTCGGAAAGCGCCTGCCAGGCCACCGGGCTGCATTCGCCACACGCCGCGCCCATCAGCACGCTGGCTTGCAGCAGGGCGCCGGTCTTGCGGTGGTGCATGTCGCGCAGCGATTGTTCGTCGAGCGTCATGCCGATGCTGGCGAGGTCGATGGCCTGCCCGCCGGCCATGCCGTCATGGCCGGCCGCGCGGGCCAGCAGCGAGCAGAGCTTGGCCTGAAGCGCACGCGGCACGCCCTGGTCGGGCGTCAGCACCTCGAAGGCCAACGCCTGCATGGCATCACCAGCCAGCATGGCCTGGGCTTCGCCAAACTGCACATGCACGGTGGGTTTGCCTCGGCGCAGCACGTCGTTGTCCATGCAGGGCATGTCGTCGTGCACGAGCGAGTAGGCGTGGATCAGCTCCACGGCGCAGGCCGCACGCAGCGCCGCTTCGCAGGGGCCGTTGACCGCCTCAGCCGCCGCCAGCACCAGCAACGGGCGCAGGCGCTTGCCGCCGTCGAGCACGCCGTAACGCATGGCCAGGCCCAACCCGGCTGGCGCCGCGCCAGGTACCCAGGCCGACAGCGCCGACTCGACGGTGTCGAGCTGGTGGCGTGACCAGGAATCGAAATCGACAACCAGGGTCATTCGGTTTTCCAAGGCTTCAGTTGGCCCTCTTCGAGCACCTTGACCTGCGACTCCACCGCGGCGAGGCGCTCGCGGCAGTAGTTCAGCAGATCGGCGCCCCGACGGTAGCTTTGTAGCAGGCCGTCGAGGGGCAGCTGCCCACCTTCCATGGCGGCCACCAGGGCTTCCAGCTCGGCCAGGGCCTGTTCGTAATTGGCGGGCTGCAGGCTGGAAGACGGGGCGGGGGATGTTTTGGCCATCGTGCGCGGGCAAAGCCAAGATTGTAGTCAGCCGGCACTCGCCCGGGGCTGCCCGCACGCACCAGATCGGGCCAGATGCCACAGTGAGCACACCAAACCGACGGGCAATGCCCCGGTGGTTACAATCCCGCCCTCGCTGACTGACGGGGGTTCCCTCCGTCCGCGCCGTGCGCAGCGAAAACATCCCACCCGCGAGCGTCATTCGGGTGGCACGTTCACATCGGTTGTAAGGAACCCTCGGGATCATGTCTGACCTGAGCCTCGCTCTCCCCGCTCTTGGGCCTGCTTTCAAGCACCCCCACCCTCAACTTCCGGTTTCAGCCTATTTCGACAGCGATCTGCATCGCCGCGAGATGGAGCTCATCTTCCAGCACGGGCCCCGCTATCTGGGGCACGAACTGGCGGTGCCCGAGATCGGCGACCACTACGCCCTGCCGCAAGAGGGCGAAGGCCGTGCCCTGGTGCGCACGGCACAGGGCATCGAACTTGTCTCCAACGTCTGCCGCCACCGGCAGGCGGTGATGCTGCGCGGTCGTGGCAACACGGGCCCGAACATCGTCTGCCCGCTGCACCGCTGGACGTACGACCTGAAAGGCCAGCTGATCGGTGCGCCGCACTTTGACAAAGACCCCTGCCTGCACCTCAACCGCTACAAGACGCGCAGCTGGAACGGCCTGATCTTCGAAGACAACGGCCGCGACGTTGCCGCCGAGCTGTCGGCCATCGGCCCGCGCGCCGACCTCGATTTCAGTGGCTACGTGCTAGACAAGGTGCACATGCACGAGTGCGATTACAACTGGAAGACCTTCATCGAGGTCTACCTGGAGGACTACCACGTCGGCCCGTTCCACCCGGGCCTGAGCCAGTTCGTCACCTGTGACGACCTGGCCTGGGAGTTCGGCCGCCACCACTCGGTGCAGACGGTGGGCGCCAACAAGGCGCTGGCCAAGGCCGGCTCCGACGTCTACCTCCAGTGGCACGAGGCGGTGCTCAAGTTCCGCGACGGCGTGCCACCCAAGCAGGGCGCGATCTGGCTCACCTACTACCCGCACATCATGGTCGAGTGGTACCCCCACGTGCTGGTGGTGTCCACGCTCTACCCAAAGGGACCGCAGAAGACGCTCAACGTGGTGGAGTTTTTCTACCCCGAAGAGATCACCGCCTTCGAGCGCGAGTTCGTCGAAGCCCAGCAGGCCGCCTACCTGGAAACCTGCATCGAAGACGACGAGATCGCGCTGCGCATGGACGCCGGCCGCAAGGCCTTGTACGAGCGTGGCGACAACGAGGCCGGGCCGTACCAGTCGCCGATGGAAGACGGCATGGAAGAGTTTCATGCCTGGTATCGCCGCACGATGAACTTCCGCGGGTAAGCATGTCAGCGCCGGTCTTGATGATTCTGGCGTCGTTCCTGTTCGCCACCATGAGCGTGTGCGTGAAGCTCGCTTCCGAGCTTTACGCCACCGGCGAGATCGTGTTCTACCGCGGCATGGTGGGCGCGCTCACGCTCGCCGTCCTCACTTGGCGCCAAGGTGGCACGCTGCGCACGTCGGTGCCCTCTATGCACTTCTGGCGCAGCCTCAGTGGCGTGCTGGCGCTTGGCCTGTGGTTCTACGCCATCGGCAACCTGCCGTTGGCAACCGCGATGACCTTGAACTACATGTCATCCGTCTGGATGGCGCTGTTTCTCATTGGCGGGGCGGTGATGCTGGGCACCTCGCGTGTCGATGGGCGGTTGATCGCCACCGTGCTGCTGGGGTTTGCGGGCGTGGCGCTGATCCTGCGGCCCACGATCGACCAAAACCAACTGTGGCACGGCCTGATCGGCCTGCTGTCGGGAATGATCGCCGCCACCGCCTACCTGCAAGTCACCGCTTTGGGCCGTGCGGGCGAGCCGGTCTATCGCATCGTTTTCTACTTTTCGCTGGGGGGCGCGATCCTGGGCGCGCTGAGCATGTTGTGGACGGGCCTTCAGCCCCACACCTGGCGTGGCGCCGCGCTCCTGCTGGCCGTGGGCGTGCTCGCCACCGCGGCGCAGATGATGATGACCCGCGCCTACAGCACCGGCAAGATGCTGGTCAACGCCAGCCTGCAGTACCTGGGCATTGCGTTTTCGTTCGTCTACGGCGTGCTGCTGTTCAACGACAAGATCACCTGGATGGCGTTGCTGGGCATGTTGTTCATCGTCTGCTCGGGCCTGGCCGCCACCCTCTTGCGCAGCAAGACGGCGTTCGTCGACAGCAGCTCCCCCACCGAAAGTTGACAACATGCACCCCTTGATCAGCGCCAGCGACCTGTTGACCCGCCGCCCGCAACCGGTGCTGCTCGACTGCAGCTTCGACCTGGCCGACCCGGGCGCTGGCGAACGCAGCTACCGCGAAGCGCACCTGCCCGGCGCGGTGTATGCACACCTCGACCGCGACCTCTCCGGCGCCAAGAACGGCCGCAACGGCCGCCACCCGCTGCGAGAGCGCAGCGAATACGCCCGATGGATGGGCGCGGTCGGCATCACCCCCGGCACTCCGGTGGTGACGTATGACCGCCAGGGTGGCATGTATGCCGCACGCGCCTGGTGGGTATTGCGCTGGATGGGCCACACCGACGTGGCCTTGCTCGACGGTGGCCTGGCCGCCTGGCAGCAAGCCGGCGGCACACTGAGCAGCGAACTGCCCGCCACGGCAGCGGTGGCCGACTACCCGGCGTGCGCGCCGGCCCTGCCTACGCTCGTCGCCGATCAGCTTCAGGCCCGCCTGGCCGAAGTGCGCGTGATCGACGCCCGCGCGCCCGAACGCTACCGCGGCGAGGTGGAGCCGCTCGACGCCGTGGCCGGCCACATCCCGGGCGCGCTCAACCGCTTTTTCAAGGACAACCTGCAGGCCGACGGCCGCTTCAAGCCGGCCGACCAGCTGCGCGCCGAGTTCACCCCGCTGCTCGATGGCCGCCCCGTCGTGCACCAGTGCGGCTCGGGGGTCACGGCCTGCCACAACCAGCTGGCCATGGAAGTGGCGGGGCTGAACCCCGGCGCCCTCTACCCCGGCTCATGGAGCGAGTGGTCGAGCGACCCGCGCCGCCCCATGGTTCGCGGGTAGGAATTGACCTGCATCACGGCAGCCGCCATGGCGGTTGACCGCGCCCGCCGGCGGGCTTAAGTTCGCGCTGAACGCTCTTGTTCGACTCAGGAGATGACCATGTTCCAGCGCATCCTGGTTCCCACAGACGGTTCGGACATCACCAAAAAGGCCGTCGACACCGCCGTCAACCTGGCCAAATCGGTCAACGCCAAGCTCTACACGCTGAGCGTGAAGGAGCCCTTCCCCTACAGCGCGATTTCCGAGATGCAGCCCACGCCGCCACAGGAGTTTTTCGACGCGCAAGAGCGCATCGCCGCCGCCCGGGTGAAAGAGGTGCGCGAATCGGCCGAGCGTTCAGGCTTGCAATGCGAAGGCCACACAGTGGAGGCCCTGCACCCCTGGGAAGCGGTGATCGAACACGCCCGCCGCCACGAGTGCGACCTGATCGTCATGGCCTCGCACGGCCGCCGCGGCGTCACCGCCATGCTGCTGGGCAGCGAAACCCAGAAAGTTCTGACCCACACCAAAGTGCCGGTGCTGGTGGTTCGTTAGCCACCAGGCATTCAATGGACGTGGGATACCTGCACCACGGCCACGATGATCAGCATGCCGACCGCCAGCCAGGCGAGCTGCGCGAGCGTGTCTTTCATCGACAGGCGGTGTTGCAGCTGCGGGATCAGGTCGGCCACCGCCACGTAGATGAAGCTGCTGGCCGCCACCACCAGCAAGTAGGGGAACAGCTGCTCCCACGGGCCGACGACGAAGTAGCCCAGCACGCCCCCCGCCACCGCCGACATGCCCGACATGGCGTTGTACAGAAGCGCCTTGCGGCGTGACAAGCCGGCGTTGAGCAGCACGATGTAGTCGCCCACCTCTTGCGGGATCTCGTGGGCAATGATGGCCACCGAGGTCACCACGCCCAGGTGCACGTCGGTCAGGAAGGCGGCCGCGATGATCACGCCGTCGCAGAAGTTGTGGATGCTGTCGCCCATCAGCACGCTCCAGCCGCCGCGGCCGGCTTGCTGCTGGTCGAAGTGATGGTGATGGTGGTGACCGTCGCCCTGGTGGTGGTGGCTGTGGCGGTACAGCTCGGCCTTTTCCAGCAGGAAGAAAAAGATCAGACCCGCCAGCAGCGTGGCAAACAGCGCCTGCGGGCTGGCCTTGCTCTCGAAGGCCTCGGGCAGCACGTTGAGCAAGGCGGTGGCCAGCAGCACGCCGGCCGACAGGCTCACCAGGTGGTGCACCACCCGGCCGAGCACCTTGACGGTGAGGCTGGCGGCGATCACCACCGACAACAAACCGCCGGCAAAGGTGGCCACGATGATGTACAGGAGGGTCATGGAGGCAAGGCATAAAAAAAGCCGCGCAATGCGCGCGGCTTTTGCAAGGGCCGAAGCTTAGCGCGTCAGGCCACGCCGTTGGCCTTGAACCAGGCCAGGGCGCGCTTCCACCCGTCGTCGGCAGCTTCCTTGCGGTAGCTGGGCCGGTAGTCGGCGTGGAAGGCATGCGGCGTGTCGGGGTAGACCACGAATTCCGACTTCTTGGCCGCGGCGCTGCCACTGCTCAAGGCGGTTTTCATCTTGTCGACGGTGTCCACAGGGATGCCGCTGTCGGCGCCGCCGTAGAGGCCGAGCACCGGGCCACTCAGCTTGGCTGTCAGTTCCACCGGGTGCGCGGGTGTGAGCGGCGTGCTGTTGCCCACCAGGCGGCCGTACCAGGCCACGCCGGCCTTCACGCCCGGGTTGTGGGCGGTGTAGAGCCAGGTGATGCGCCCGCCCCAGCAAAATCCGGTGATGCCGAGCTTGGTGGTGTCACCGCCGTTGCCCTTGGCCCAGGCCACGGTGGCGTCGAGGTCGCGCATGACCTGCTCGTCGGGCACCTTGGCGATGACGTCGCTCATCAGCTTGGCAATTTCGGTGTACGACTTGGCGTCGCCCTGGCGGACGAAAAGCTCCGGCGCAATGGCCAGGTAACCCAGCTTGGCAAAACGCCGCGCCACGTCGGCAATGTGTTCGTGCACGCCAAAGATCTCCGAGATGACCAACACCACCGGCAAGCCGGTCTTGCCAGCGGGTGCGGCGCGGTAGGCGGGCATCTTGAAGTCGCCGACCGAAATGGTGACTTCACCGGCAGTGAGGCCGTCGGTGTCGGTCTTGACGGTCTGGGCACTCACCGGCAGCACGGCGGCGGCAAACCCGCTGCCCACGGCGGTCTGCACGAACGCACGGCGACTGAAGTCGCGGCTGGGGGTCAGGCTGTCCAGGTCATTGCGAAGCATGTCGGCGTCTCCTAAGGGGATGAGGTTGAAAGCGCTGGGCATTCTAGGAAGGCCCCGGTTTTCTTGCACAGACCCCACAGGCATCAAGGGCGGGTCACAAAAAGCCCGGACAATCGGCGCGATGCCTTTCTCTCCCGACACCCTGCGCTGGCCCGATCACCTGGCTGCCATCGACATGGGCTCCAACAGCTTCCGGCTCGAGATCGGCCAGCTGAGCCCCGGCCGCTACAAGCGCATCGACTACCTGAAAGAAACCGTGCGCCTCGGCGCAGGCCTCGACGGTCAGGGCCTGCTGACCGAAGACGCCATGCAGCGCGGCCTGGCCTGCCTGCGCCGCTTTGCCCAGCGCCTCGAAGGCTACGCACCGATGCAGGTGCGCGCGGTCGCCACCCAGACGCTGCGCGAAGCACAAAACCGCAACGCTTTTCTTGCACGCGCGCAGACCGCGCTCGGCTACCCCATCGAGGTGATCTCGGGCCGCGAAGAAGCGCGTCTTATCTTCGCTGGGGTGGCGCGTTTGCAGCCGTCAGACGAGATGCGGCTGGTGGTCGACATCGGCGGTCGCTCGACCGAGATGATCCTGGGCCAGGGACGCACACCGCTGCGCGCTGAGTCGTTCCAGGTCGGCAGCGTGAGCCTGTCGATGCGCTACTTCGGCGACGGCCGCTTCACCGAAAACGCATTCCGCGCCGCCCAGGTGGCCGCCGGCGCCGAGCTCGAAGAAGCCCTCGCCCCCTTTGCCGCCCACCACTGGCGCGAGGCGCTCGGCTCCTCGGGCACGGCCGGCGCGGTGTCGCAGCTGCTGGCAGCCAACCACATCAGCGATGGTGTGATCACGCCCGAGGGCCTGCGCTGGTGCATGGACCAATGCCTGCGCGCCGGCCAGGTCGACCGCCTCAAACTGCCCGGGCTGAAAGACGACCGCCGTGCCGTGATCGGCGGCGGGCTGTCCATCCTCTACACGCTGGCCACGCACTTCGGCATCGAGGCGCTGCAGCCCGCGCGCGGCGCGCTGCGCCAGGGCGTGATCTTCGACCTCGACGAACGCTTGAACGCTGAAGCGCACGACGGCGCCCGTGCCCACGACGTGCGCGACGCGTCGGTGGCCGAGCTGCAACGCCGCTTCGAGGCCGACGTGACCCACGCGCGGCGCGTGGCCTCGGTGGCCGAGGCCTTGTACGCCAGCGTGGCGCCCCAGGCCGACGCCGTGCTGGTGCGTGAGCTTGCCTGGGCCGCCGCCCTGCACGAGATCGGCATGATGGTCTCGCACCACGACCACCACCGCCACAGTGCCTACCTGCTCGGCCATGTGGACGCCGCCGGCTTCTCCCAATCGCAGCAGCGCCGCCTGGCCGACTTGGTGCTCGCGCAACGCGGCGGCCTGCGCAAGATGGAGGCGCAGCTCGCGCAAGAAGCGTTTGTGTGGCAGGCGCTGTGCCTGCGCCTGGCCATCATCAAGTGCCATGCGCGCAGCGACGTGGATGCGCAGGTCTTGCGCCTGCGCCGGCAGGGCCAGCAGGCTCAACTGTCTTTTCCCGACAGCTGGGCCGACGCCCACCCGCGCACGATGTTCTTGCTGAACGAAGAGGTGACGGCGTGGGAGCGCAGCGGCGTGGTGCGCCTGCAGATCAAGGCCTGAGGCCTCAGACACCGATCACAGGCAGTCGGGCGACTGCACCGCCTGCAGCACCACCTGGTTTCCCTCTTCGCGCTCGCGGCTGCGCAGCCACCAGACGGCACCCTTCTTGATCACCCAGTCCTGGGCCGTCTGGCCCAGCAGCAAGGCCGCCACCTGGCCCAGCGTGGGCTGGTGCCCGATCACCAGCACCGGCTCGTTGGCCTCGGGCCAGCGTGTCACGCTGAGCAGCGCCGTCACCGAGGCTTCGGGTGCCAGCAGCTGCACGGTCTTGAAATGCCGGTCGAGCGCCTTGGCAGTTTGCTGCGTGCGCAAGGCCGGGCTGACCAGGATGCGTGTGGAATGGGCCAGCCGATGGTTCAGCCACTCGGCCATGCGCTGCGCTTGCCGCTCGCCCTTGGGCGTGAGCGCGCGTTCGAGATCGGTCTGGCCCTCGCGCAAGACGTGAGCTTCGGCGTGGCGCCAGAGAATCAGGTCCATCAGAGGGCTCTTATCCGAGGTAGCGCCGCATCAGCGCTTGCTGGGCACTCGGGCCTTCGGTGCCCACACGCACATAGCTGCCGTCGGCCCGCAGATCCCAGGCGTCTTGTTTGTCGTGCAGATAAGGCACCAGGCATTCGTCGATCACACGTTGCCGCAGCTTGGCATCACGCACCGGCCAAGCCACTTCGATGCGGCGGAACATGTTGCGGCTCATCCAGTCGGCACTCGACATGAACAGCGCCTCGTCGTCTTCGCTCGAGCCCCAGCGGAAGTACAGCACGCGTGAGTGTTCAAGCAAGCGGCCCACCACCGAGCGCACACGAATGCGGTCGGTGAGCCCGGCGATGCCCGGCGGCAGCATGCAGGCGCCGCGCACGATGAGGTCGATGTCGGCCCCGGCCTGGCCTGCGGTGATGAGCGCGTCGATCAGCGGAATGTCGGTCAGAGCATTCACCTTGGCGACGATGCGCGCAGGCTTGCCTTCGCGTGCCGCCTGCGTCACCAGCTCGACGTGCTTGAGCATCTGTTTGTGCAGCGTGAACGGTGCCTGCAGCAGCTGGCGCAGCGCGCGTGTCTTGCCCAGGCTCGCGAGCTGCTGGAACACGGCATCGGCGTCCGACGTCAGGTCAGGGTCGGCGGTGAGGTAGCCCACGTCGGTGTAAAGCCGCGCGGTCTTGGGGTTGTAGTTGCCGGTGGAGAGGTGGGCGTAGCGGCGCAGGCGGCCTTCTTCGCGGCGCGTTACCAGCAGCAGCTTGGCATGCGTCTTCAGGCCGACGATGCCGTACACCACCTGAGCGCCCACCGCCTCAAGACGCTCGGCCCAGTTGATGTTGGCTTCTTCGTCGAAGCGGGCTTTCAGCTCCACCACGGCCATCACTTCCTTGCCACGGCGTGCGGCCTCGATGAGCAAGTCCATCAGCGGCGACTCGCTGCCGGTGCGGTAGATGGTCTGCTTGATCGCCAGCACGTCGGGGTCTTCGACCGCTTCGCGCAGAAACTGCACCACCGGCTCGAACGACTCGAAGGGGTGGTGCATCAGCACATCGCCGGCACGCAGCCGCTCGAAGATCGATCCGTCGCGCGAGAGGCCGGCAGGCCACGGTGCGTCATAGGGTTTGAAACGCAGCTGCGGGGCGTTGGCGGTGTCGATCAGCGCGTTCAGGCGCACCAGATTCACCGGGCCGTTGACGTGGTACAGCGCCGCCTTGGGCAAGGCGAACTGCGTCAACAAGAACTCCGACAGCTCGGGCGGGCAGGTGTTGACCACTTCCAGGCGGATCGCCTGGCCGAAGTGGCGTGTGGTCAGGCCCGAGCGCAGGGCCTGGCGCAGGTTGACCACGTCTTCTTCGTCGACCGCGAGATCGGAGTCGCGCGTCAGGCGGAACTGCGAAAACGCCTCGACCTCGCGCCCCGGAAACAGCTCGGCCAGGTGAGCGCGGATCACGCTGGTGAGCAGCACAAAGGCCTGCCCGCCATTGGCCAGGTGGTCGGGCAAGCGGATGACCCGTGGCAACACCCGCGGCACCTTGACGATGGCGATGGTGTTCTCGCGGCCAAAAGCATCTTGCCCACTCAGGCGCGCAATGAAGTTGAGTGACTTGTTGGCCACCTGCGGAAACGGGTGCGAGGGGTCGAGCCCCACCGGCACCAGCAGCGGGCGAACCTGGCGCTGGAAGAACTGGTCGACCCAGCGCCGCTGC